>WQYT01000022.1 GCA_009781115.1 Coriobacteriia bacterium | reverse complement strand
GTTTGAGCGCAAAAGATGATAAGAAAGAGTGGCATTGCTACAGCAATAACATGCAGCATCGTCCACAGGGCAGAGAATTGCTCGGCTACCACATGCCGCGAGCAGAGATATTCAGAATGTTGCCGGACGTTCGTGTAAAACTTTCTTTCGGTGTAGGAAGAAAGCTTTCCGCCGCTATAGTGCTGATCGAGCAATTCGCTCTTCTGGTATTCGCCCGTGTAATAGGAGTATGAGTTCTTGGTCTCTTTACCACATTTGATACAGCGTCCCATTATTCTCCAATTTTCGCATGAGAATCCTTATTGTTATTGCCCTCATTCTATCATCTGCGGAGTTTAAGCAACTGCGATAGGAGAGCTGTCGATCATGTTATCATGGTATCCATAGAGGTAGCCTGATGTTTAGCCGCAGACGGTTGCCCCAAAAAGAAGCGGAATGAACCGCTGCTACTTAGAGTACCGTCGCTACAAGCGGCGGTACTTGCGTATCAGGTCGAAGACGACCGTCAACAGCGCGATGACTGCGCGCACCAATCTCACGATAGAGATTTGCCAGCACCTGCATCGCGCGGAGGCTGCAAGCTGTGCTACTATTTTACTGTCACATCTTGGCTGAGTTTAGCCAACTGAAAACTTAATAGTTCTTTATCGGAATGTGCTTACACAGTAACGAGGCGTCTAGCCCCTATTCTGTGTAAGCGCGGTCGTAGTTGCTGCTTTCATTGCCAGGATGTGACGAAGGGGTTAGGCGCCTCTTTGCACGTCTAATCCTTCTTGGACATAATTGCAATTAGGAAGGATTCTCAATGAAAACGAAAAAACTGGCAATCGCGGGGACATTATTGTTGGCAGCGGTTCTGTTGCTTTCAGCTTGTGGTGCGACCAAGAGAGATGCTTCTGACGTGGCTGGGCAGAGTGGCTCCCAATTGGGAGATCCGTACGCGCTCTATACTGCCGCCGCAGGAAAACTTCAGGCATCGGCAGGCTACAGTTTGCATATAGCCGCGAAGTGTGATTTTTCAGAATGGGGGGACAAAGGAGCCAAAGAGGTCACAACTGATATTAAAGCTAATAGTCCTTACGCAGCCGGAATGGAAATGTCTATCGCACAGGTTTGCTCAATTGGTGAAACCGGGCAGGATACCACGAACGAAAAAAATGACTTCTATTCCAAAGATGGAACAATTTATTTCACAGATGAACAAGATGGTTCAAAATATAAGTCCCCACTGACTATTGATCAAACAAGAATAGTAAACTGCCTCATTAGTTTTTCGAAGGATGACGTTATTGATCAGAGCGCAACTAAAACAGCACAGGGAAGTGAAGTCAAGTTTGTAATCAAGGGAGATGCCCTTCAGTATCTTCTGCGTCCAAGCGATAACTACGGATTCCAAGATGCCAAGAACGCTACGCTTGCAGCCAAAATCAACAATGCGGGTCAGCTAAGTTCCTATACGATATCTTCTTTCGCTTTTTCCAAACCAAATACCACCAGCCCTGAAGACATTATCAACGAGGCATGGAATATCGCTGTTGATATTCAATACGGTCATCAGAACATTGTGGCTCCCGCTGATCTTGATAGTTATGATGATGGTGGCAGTGAGTATGATATTGCTTCTGTCGCCAATCCATTTTCTTAAAAAAGACCTCGATCAGTGTTGTCGGCACTCGATAAATAAGGAGGGTTGTTGCGAATATTTTCACATGAGAATAAATCAAATAATCAGGAAGGAAGAACATGAAAGTAAAGAAACTGACGATCATTGGAATTTGTTTACTTGCAGCCGCACTGTTGCTTGCGGGCTGTGGTCTGCAGCCCTTTGATATCCAGGGAAGCTGGAAGGTGACAGGCGGTCAGGGTTTCGATCAGGCGCAAGTAGGTGGCGTAGTTACCTTTTCAAATGGCCACTGCAATATTTACAGCCCGTTTGATTCCTACGCACTGACTAAATCGGGAAGTGATTATCAACTCAGTATCACAGGAGTACTTGGCGGCGACTCCAGCTACACCGTGAAAGTTACTGATAACAACCGCATCAGCGTCTATGACGGAGGCCAGCTTGTGGCAGAGATGCAACGATCAGGTAGCTGACAATAATTTGCAAAAGAAAGAAAGCACGGGCGATTCCGCTTAAGTGAAAGAAATATGGTTAAGAAAAGGAGATCATAATGGCGATGGTTCAACGCCCGGAATGTGGGCAAACGGTATCAGATCAAGCAAGCAATTGTATTATCTTCACAGACTATGCCTAGTGATTTAGTTGAATCAGATTACTAGGGTGTATGAACGGTTTTCGAACAGGAAAGGAAGGACGAGATGAGTAAAAAGATCGAGAAGATGTTGAGTGCGCGCTGGTACCTGCTGGGTATCTTTGTTGCACTCGCGGCGGTGATGGGAGTTCCCGCTCTGGCTGCGGCTGCCGATCCTGCTGGTACGGTGCCCGTAATCTTTGGTACAACATATTCAGGCACTCATTCAGGTAGTACTGACATTTATTACAAGGTCGTTGTCACGTCTCCCGGAGCAATAAAAGTGAGTGGACGCGCATCTGGGACATCTGCGGGGCGTTTTCATATAAGAGTTCTGGATAGTGCCTCAAAGGATATTACACTTTTACATTGCAGCCAAGAGTTCGATGAATATGTCATAAATGATACGGTGTATTTTAATACCGGAACCTACTATTTTGACGTAACATCCTTTGTTGATGGGATGGGATATTTTAGTGGAACCTATGATTACTCTTCACTCAAATTTACTTTTTCTAGCGCAGGGGAGAGTTTCCCCGAGCCTGAAGGTGGGAGCAATAACTCTTTCAGAACTGCGTCAGGTATTGTCTTGAATAAATCATATATAGGCATGTTCCCAACTGGGCCAGTCAGTTTGGATGGATATGACATTTTTAAATTT
This sequence comes from Coriobacteriia bacterium, assembly GCA_009781115.1. Taxonomy (GTDB): domain Bacteria; phylum Actinomycetota; class Coriobacteriia; order WRKU01; family WQUG01; genus WQUG01. The sequence goes on along the minus strand of WQYT01000022.1, from coordinate 25,627 downwards.
ACGGTTCCTTATTCTTCTACAAAGGCAGTAATCAGTACAAAATCAGCTGCATTTGTTGGCACTGGAAGTCCAGTATATGGCAGCGCAATAAGAGCTAATATCTATGATAAAGATGGCAATAAATTGGGTTCAACGTCCCTTAACTTTGATGCTATGAATTATCGTGCCCCAGATTGGGAGTGGACTTTTCTGCCGGGAACGTATTACCTTTCATATGAAAAGGATTCATATGTGTCTTTCGGTGGCTCCTACTCCTTTAGTTTCAACTGCGTACCTATCGCTCCAAAGTTTAAATCGAAGACCAACGGTGTTGGTTACACCAAGCTCACCTGGAATAAAATATCAGGCGTTTCTGGTTACTACATCTATCGCAGACTGCCCGGAAAGAGCTTTGCGAAAATCGCTACGGTCAAAGGCGCCTCCACTCTGAGCTACTCCGACAAGACCGTAACATCTGGGACAGGCTATTACTATGCAGTGAGAGCCTACTACGGCTCGACACTAAGCGGACCGGGTTATTCTTCTACCTATATCCGCTATCTCAGTCGTCCCAAGTTGGGTTCTGCCAAGCGTTACAAGGCTGGATACAACAACATCAAAGTTACTTGGACGGGATCCAAGAATGCTGACGGTTACTATGTTTATCGCAAGACTACTGGCGGTTGGAAAAAGGTGGCAAGCGTAGGAGCCTCCAAACGCTCCTGGGTCGACACCTCGACAAAGAAAGGTGTCAAGTACACATATACCGTACGTTCTTGGGACAAGACTGGCAACTACACGTCATTATCGGCGTATAACACGACGGGCGTATCTTTTAAGCCATAGGGAGAGGAGGTTTAGCGAGCAGATGTCAGGGGGTGCATAAAAGCGCCCCCTGTTCATGTTTAAGGCGATATTCGGTGTGGCCGCAGAAGGGAATGTTGTAATGAGTTTGATGGAAGCCCTGCAAGAGAGACGAAATGTTGACTCATGAACAAATAGTTCAGGTGGTGGAAAAGATTGCTCCGCGTGTTGGCGCTACCCGGGTGTCATATTTCGGCTCTTACGCCCAAGGCTCTGCAACAAGTACAAGCGATCTTGATGTGCTGGTCGAGTTTGCTAAACGGGGCGTTTCGTTTTTGACCTTGATTGATTTCAAGCAGCAACTTGAGAGCGAACTGGGGGTACCTGTTGATGTCATTCATTCGCCTATTCCAGAAGATGCGATGATAGAAGTTGGAAAAGTGGTATCAGCTTATGACGCTGCTGCGTGATGTGACCGCACATAAATATCAGACGCTGAAGATGGAAGATATCTGGATGACTGCAACGGTGGATATCCCAAAGTTCTGTCAGCAATTGTTGGATATCACAGATGTTTGATAAGAAACATATCGGGAGCGACTTTGATGAGTTTCTGCGCGAAGAAGGCATGGCCGACGAGGTAGAGGCGGCAGCAGCTAAACGTGTGATTGCATTTCAGATCGAAGAAGAGATGCAGCGCGCTTCAATAACGAAATCAGAGCTGGCACGTCGTATGAACAGCAGCAGGTCTGCTGTTGACCGGCTGCTTGATCCGAGCAACCCATCGGTGACGCTTACTACCCTTGCGTGCGCAGCTCGCGCGATAGGCAAGAAGATATCGGTGCAACTTGAAGCGCAGTGATTTATCAGATTGGAAGCAAGAACCTCAGGTGCCCGTATGGTTAAGTCGAGTGTAAATTTGCGTTATCATAAGATTAATAAAAAATATTAGATTTATATCATGATAAAAATAGCGAATCATTGATTTATTCTAAGATAAATGATATCTGACAGCGATTGAGGTCAAGAGTGGTTATTACACGCGCTCGCGAAGCCTTAATGAATTTATCAATCGATATCATCCGCAGGATGCTGTCCGCTTATCGCTTAAGCCGTTTGGCGCCGGTGGCGATATCAGAGCAGTTCCCCTGTACGCTGCCTTTTGTCTCTAGTCAGATCGCCATCTCTTCAGCTCCGAGGCTGGCGTTGGCAAGGTGCGCGGGCAAGAATCAAAAGTAACAAATATGTGAATACTGCAAAGGCTCTAATGAGATATGTTATCAAATATGTTACACTCTAACTTCACAGTTAGCAGGAGGTTCTGATGGCAGATGACAAAATGAGAGCCTGGCGACAGGAGATCATCGATAAGATCATTGCGGCAAGGATCGACAGAGGTATGACTCAGGCTCAGTTGGCGGAGCTATTAGGGACGCAGCGCTCTAGTATCTCACGCCTGGAGAGCGGGAGCCATAGCCCGTCGCTCGACTTCCTGCTACGGGTGGCTACCGCCCTGGATCTTACGATGGAGCTCCTGCCACAGTCGATTGACGCAAAGCCCACGGCCTTGTCAGATCGCTATGAACTTCGCCTCTACGACACCACGCTGGTCACGTTCTCTCTCAAAGAACAGGGCATCGAGGGTTTGACTGCCCGGATCATCAGCGTCAATGAGGAGCAAAAGCATTTGCTCCCTTTGGGGCTGGACACCTCGGATGAAGATGTTCTGAGGTGGCTGCAGCACCGGGTGATTCCAAAGAACCGGGCTTTTGTAGAGGAGATCCTGAAAACCCTGAATCTGTCACAGAGCGATACCAAAGGAATCATCGATGTGTGTAAAGGGCTTTCGCTCAATGACAGCTTCTGGGTCGTCCCCGAAGGCTTCACCGGCCTGTTCAAGGACTATAACCTCTATGAGAATCGATTTTCAGAGATACTCTCCCTGGTGGCGTATACGGGTATCGGACAGAGCCATGAAGCTTTCACTACCTCGCCTGAGCTGACTACCAATGGCATGTTACCCAAAGCGTGGCGTTACATTGGGGGGAGCGGGATATACCTTTACAAGGGGGGTTCTTCAGGTGCGGCCAACGCTGGAAACGAACCCTACAGTGAGTACTACGCCGCACAGATAGCTGAGGCGATGGGGATCAAAACGGTGTCCTATGACCTGGAGAGATGGAAAGGCACTCTGGCTTCGAAGTGCAAGCTGTTCTGTGATATTGACACCGCTTTTGTGCCCGTGGGCTCTGTTGTGAGATCGGGCGGATTGAAAGAAGTGCTGGATTATTACGAGGGAATCGGCAATGACCTTCTGGAGTCGGTGCGCAGTATGTTGGTGTTTGACGCGGTAATCTATAACGAAGATCGGCACTTTGGGAATTTTGGATTCCTGAGGGACAACCGTTCAGGCGCTTTGATTGGTGCTGCCCCTTTGTTCGATCATGGCCTTTCGCTGTTCAACTATGCTTTGCCAGCCGATATTTCAAACCTTGATGAATACGCCCAAACTCGATCTCCGGTGTATCGCGGGGTAAAGTTCGAAGACATCTGTGTCGAGGTCATGGGAAAAACGCAGGCGCGGCAATTACGTCGTCTGATCGGCTTTACCTTCAGGCGACATCCTGTTCTCAATCTGGATGAGGAGCGGCTGGTTGCCATCGAACAACACCTGCAAAAACGAGTGCGGCGCTTACTCGGTCTTTCGCGATAGCCTACGCTGCAGTTTCTGCTGGTTTTCTGGGGCGGATGATCTTGATGAGACCGGGGCGCCTGGCCTTTAGGGGAAGCGGTCAGACGGCGGTCTCCTCAACGCCGAGGCTGGCATTGGCAAGGCGAGCGGCCAAAAAGAGGAAGTCGCTGAGGCGGTTGAGCCAGGCGAGCAGCTCCGGGCTGACCGGCAGTCCGTCGTCGCGGGCGGCAGCCACCGTGCGTTCGCAGGCGCGCGCAGCGACGCGGGCAAGGTCGATGCGGGCGGCAAGCTCACTGCCGCCGGGAAGGACAAAGCCCGCGGGCGCGACGCGCTCGTCCAGCTTGGCGGTGCAGTCTTCCAGCGCAGCCATCCTGCGACCGTCCGGGTCGAAGCCCGCGCAACCGGCCAGTTCTCCCGCGCAGGCAAAGAGCGTGCGCTGCTGCTCGACCAGCACGCCGGCGATGTGGGTCACGGAGCAGCCGCGCAGGTTCGTTGCGTTGTTGTCAGCGCCATCGGTCGCTGCACGCGCCTCGACGATCGCGAACCCCAGCGCCGACTGCACGGCGTCAAAGGCCCCGCTCAGCTCAATGTTGATATCGGCCTTGCTGACGCGACGCCCCCGGAAGTCAACGGTACGTCCCTGATCGCCGGTTTTCGTTGTGACGCTCATATGTTTAACGCTCCTTGCTTTGCTATACTGAAGTATTGTACGAAAACGATTATATCGGATACTTTGTTTTCATTTGCGGAATGGATAGCAAGGGGATAAGAGGGCACGTTTGCATGGCGCTTGAAAACATCATAATCAAAGGCGCGCGCGAGCATAATCTGCGCGATATTGACCTGGAGATCCCGCGCGACAAGCTCGTGGTGATCACGGGGCTTTCGGGCAGCGGCAAGAGCTCGCTTGCCTTTGACACGATCTATGCGGAGGGGCAGCGCCGTTATGTTGAGTCGCTCTCGGCCTATGCGCGCCAGTTCCTCGGCCAGATGGACAAGCCCGATATCGACTACATCGACGGGCTGTCACCGGCGGTCTCGATCGACCAGAAAACCACCAGCAAGAACCCGCGATCAACGGTGGGGACCGTGACCGAGATCTACGATTACCTGCGCCTGCTGTTCGCGCGGATCGGCATCCCGCACTGTCCCGTGTGCGGGCGCGTGATCTCGCGCCAGACGACCGACCAGATCGTCGCGCAGGTGGCAAGCGCCCCGGAGGGCTCGCGCCTGCAGGTGCTCGCTCCGCTCGTGCGTGGGCGCAAGGGTGAGTACAAGGACCTGTTCGATAGCCTGCGCGCGGAGGGATTTTCGCGCGTGCGGGTCGATGGCAAACTCCACACGCTTGATGAGCTGATCGAGCTTGACAAGAAGTTCAAGCACGACATCGACGTGGTGGTCGATCGCATCAAGCTGCGCGCGGGCGTACGCAGCCGCCTGGCAGACAGCATCGAGGTCGCGCTGAAGCTGGCGGACGGCGCGGTTCTGGTCGCGGGCGATGATGGCACAGAAGAGCTCTACTCGCAGGCGCTTGCCTGCCCGGAGCACAACATCTCGCTGGGGGAGCTCCAGCCCCGCGACTTCAGCTTCAACGCGCCCTACGGCGCCTGCCCGGAGTGCTCGGGACTGGGCGCGCGCCTGGAGGTTGACCCCCGCTTGCTGGTGCCCGACCCGAGCCTTACGCTGGCCCGTGGCGCGATCACGGCCTTTGGTGCGGGCAGCAACTACTACCCGCAGCTGCTTGCCGCAGTGGCCGATCACATTGGCGTCGATACCGAGACGCCCTGGCAGGACCTGCCGCAAAAGGCGCAGGACGTCTTTCTCTTTGGGCTGGGCAAAGAGCGCGTGCGGGTTGACTACCACACGCGCAGCGGGCGCAACACGCACTGGTACAGCAACTGGGAGGGCGCGGTCCACGAAGTCATGCGCAAGCACAGTGAGAGCGAGTCTGACCTGGTGCGCGCCAAAATGGAGCAGTATATGGCGCAGGTCCCCTGCAAGACCTGCGGCGGGGCGCGCCTCAAGCCCGAGATTCTGGCGGTGACGGTCGGCGGCAAGAGCATCTTTGAGGTGACGGTGATGTCAACGCGCCAGTCGCTCGCATTTTTCGAGGAACTTGAACTGACTGACCAGGAGCAGCTAATTGGCGCGCGCATCGTCAAGGAGATCCTGGCGCGTCTGCGCTTTCTGGTTGATGTTGGCCTGGACTACCTCACGCTGGAGCGCGCGACGGCGACTTTGTCCGGTGGAGAGGCGCAGCGCATCCGCCTGGCAACCCAGATCGGCGCGGGGCTCATGGGTGTGCTCTACATCCTTGATGAGCCGAGCATCGGCCTGCATCAGCGCGACAACGCGCGCCTGATCGCAACGATGGAGCAACTGCGCGATCTGGGCAACACCGTCATCGTGGTCGAGCATGACGAGGAGACCATACGGGCCGCCGACTTCGTGGTTGACATGGGGCCGGGCGCCGGCGAGCACGGCGGCGACATTGTCGCCCAGGGCACGCCGGCCCAGATCCTGCGCGCGAAAAACTCGCTGACAGCGGACTACTTGAGCGGTCGCAAGCAGATCCCCGTGCCCGGCGCGCGCCGCGACCCGCAGCGCGGTGACCTGGCGCTGAGCGGGCTTGCGGAGAATAATCTGGACGACCTCGACCTCCATGTTCCTCTGGGAACCTTCACGGTGGTGACGGGCGTGTCCGGCTCGGGCAAGAGCAGCTTTGTGGCCGATACGCTCGCGCCGCTGCTTGCCAACAAGCTGCAACGCGCGCGGCGCCGCGTGGGCGCCTATCGCAAGGTTGAGGGTCTGGGGCTGCTTGACAAGGTGATCGACATCGACCAGTCGCCGATCGGGCGCACGCCACGCTCCAACCCCGCGACCTACACCGGCGTCTGGGATGATGTGCGGGCGCTCTTTGCGTCGGTGCCGGAGTCGAAGATGCGTGGCTACGGGCCGGGGCGCTTCAGCTTTAATGTGGCGGGCGGGCGCTGCGAGGCCTGCAAGGGCGACGGTCAGATCAAGATCGAGATGCACTTCCTGCCAGACATCTATGTGCCCTGCGAAGTCTGCGGCGGCAAGCGCTACAATCATGAGACTCTGCAGGTCACGTACCGGGGCAAGACGGTCTCTGACGTGCTTGACATGAGTGTCGAAGAAGCGCTGGATTTCTTCAGGAACATCCCGCCCATCAAGCGCAAATTGCAGACGCTCTTTGACGTGGGCCTGGGCTATATCCGCTTGGGACAGCCCGCCACAACGCTTTCTGGAGGCGAGGCCCAACGCGTCAAACTCTCAAGCGAGTTGCAGCGGCGCAGCACGGGCCGCACGTTCTACATCCTGGACGAGCCCACCACGGGCCTGCATTTTGACGACGTGCGTCAGCTGCTGGACGTGCTGCAGCGCCTGGTTGACAGCGGCAACACCGTGCTGGTGGTCGAGCATAACCTCGACGTCATCAAGTGCGCGGACTATGTCATCGACCTGGGCCCTGAGGGAGGGGACCGCGGCGGCCATCTGGTCGCGAGCGGCACACCCGAGGAAGTCGCCCGGATCAAGAAGAGCTACACCGGCCAATACCTGAAGCGGGTCCTGAGTGGAGAATAAAGACGAAACACCCCCCGTCAATAGGGACGAAACATCCCCCGTCAACAGGGACGAGACGTCCCCCCCTGTCATTCTGCGCGAAGTCGCAGAATCCAGTCAGGAAGATAAAAGCCTGGATCCTGCGACTGACGCGCAGGATGACATAAGCAGGGGGACGCGTGCAGCGCAATTCCGGGCGGGCCTGAAATCCGGACTGCCGATCTTTCTGGGCTATGTGCCGGTCGGCCTTGCCTTTGGTATTCTGGCCTGCCAGCACGGCTTTTACTGGTGGGAGGCATTGCTGGCAAGCGCCGGGGCCATTGCCGGGTCGGGGCAGTTCGTCGCGCTCTCGACGCTTTTGGCCTCTGGCGGGCACGCGGCGGCGGCGCTCATCGCTTCAAGTGTGGTCAACCTGCGCTACCTGCTGTTTTCTGCCACCGTGGCGCCGCATGTGCGCAAGGTGAAGCCGCCGCTGCTGGTCTGGCTGGGCTTTTCTCTGACCGATGAATCCTTTGCCATCAACATGGCAGAAATTGCGGAGAAGAAGTCAACGCCCATCCGGATGGCGGGCGTGGGATTTATCTCATGGATTGGCTGGATGGTCGGCACCCTGCTGGGTGCGCTGGGCGCAAGCTTTGTGAAAAACGCCGACCGCTTTGGCGTCAACTTTGCGATGCCGGCCATGTATGCGGCGCTTTTTGTGGCCCTGGCGCAAAACCTCCGGCAGGTGCTCTGTGGCATTGGCTCGGCAGCGATTGTCATCGGGCTTTATGTGCTGAGCAAGACCGGCGTGTTGGTAATCCCGACCTACTGGTTTATTGTCATCGCCGCGCTTCTGGCTGCCACAATCGCAACGATCATCTGGCCTCACGGCGACGAGGACGAAGCCCATCCTGACCTGGACGCCGACGGCGAGGCCACCGTACTTGAAGGGGCCGCAGCCTCCGATGAGATGCTGGTTGGCAAAAGGGCGCGCTCATGACGATACTTGCGCAAAATGCCATTCTGATTACGATCCTGGGTATGACCGTGCTCAACTTTGCGCTGCGATTTACGCCGCTGGTCGCGTTGACGCGCATCAAGCTCCCCGAGGTGGTGACCCGCTGGCTGAGCTTTGTGCCGATCTCGGTCATGGGGGCCTTGTTTGCCACGCAGATTCTGTTGCCCGCCTGGGAGCAAACGTCCGGCAAGCAGAGTATTCCGCTTTATTTCAATCCCGGCATCTTTGGGGCCCTGGCTGCTATGCTGGTATTTAAGCTTACTAAAAGTTTCATTGGTGGCACGGTTGCCGGTGTGGTGGTGTTCGTGCTGGTCCGTTGGTTGGTGATAGGAGTAGTCTGATGCCAGATACTGAGACCCGGGCGCAGCGGCGTCTGCAGCGCGCCCGGCGGGTACGCTCTCAGCGCATTGTCCTGGCCGCTGTTTTGGCGGTGGTCGTCCTCGGTGCGGCGGGCGGACTCGCCTACGGTCAGCACGTGAAAGCTCAGCGCAAGAATCAGCTTGCCCGCAGCGCTGCTTCGGCTGAGGCCAGTGCCACGACCGCGCTCTCGCAGGCTGGGGCTGCCACAAATGCCGCTGCCACAACTTCTCCGTCAGCGACAAGCCCGACGGCCGCGCAGAAAAAAACGCCGACGCCGCAGGACAGTCAGCAGAAGACAACCCCAGCCCCGGTTGCGCCCGCAAAAGGTGCGCTTGCAGGCAAAGTCATCTGCATCGATCCCGGCCACCAGGCCCACGCAGACACCTCGCCTGAACCAATAGGGCCGGGCTCTGGCCAGACTAAGCCAAAGGTGGCGGGCGGTACCAGCGGCGTGGCCACGCGCATCCCGGAGGGGCAGACGGTTCTTGAGATCGGCCTGAAGCTGAAAGCGGCGCTTGAGGCGCAAGGCGCTACGGTGGTCATGACGCGCACGACGCAAAACGTCAATGTCTCAAACTCACAGCGCGCAGCCATTGCCAATAACGCGCAGGCCGACCTGTTCATCCGGCTGCACTGTGACGGGGCGGCAAGCTCATCGACTCACGGAATCTCGATGCTGGTGCCTGCCAAAGACCAGTGGACGGGCCCTATCGTCAGTTCCAGCCGCAGCGCGGGCGAGGCCGTGCAGGCGGCCGTCATCGCGGCGACCGGCGCAAAGAACAACGGGGTTGTGACGCGCAGCGATCTTTCCGGCTTTAACTACTGCAAAGTCCCCTCGATACTCATCGAGATGGGTTTCATGACCAATCCGGCTGAAGATCGCGCACTTAACAGCGCCGACTATCAGGCCAGGCTGGTCAAAGGGCTCACCCAGGGCTGCATCAACTGGCTGAAATGACAGCCGCGCTGACCTGATGGCCTCGCTCGCTGACATCGCGACTCAGCTGAAGTCTGTTCCGCTGCAGCCTGGCGTCTATCTCTGGAAAGACGCCGCGGGCGAGGTGCTCTACGTGGGTAAGGCCAAGGAGCTGCGCCGCCGGATGTCACAGTACGTAACGGGCGCCGATGAGCGCGTAAAAATTCCGCTCATGATGGAGCGTGTTGCCAGCTTTGACTACGTAGTCTGTGGCAGCGAGGTCGAGGCCCTGATCCTTGAGCTGAACCTCATCAACCAGTTCTCGCCGCCCTATAACGTGGACTATCGCGACGACAAGACCTATCCGTTCATTGCGCTGACGTGTGGTGATCCCTATCCCGCGCTCAAATATACGCGCGAGAAGCACAAGGTCGGGACGCGTTATTTTGGACCCTATACTGACGCGCGGGCTGCGCGCGAGACGATCGATGCGCTGCGCCGTATCGTACCGCTCTGTCGCAGCACCTGCCCTGAGTACAAACGTGTGCTGCGCAGCGGCAAACCCCTGACGCGCGCGTGTTTCGATGCCCACATCGGCCTGGGGCCGGGGGTCTGCACCAATGATATCACTCCGGAGGACTATGCGGTCGGGGTGCGCCGTGCCCTGCGCTTCCTCTCAGGCCACTATCGTGAGTTGGAGGCCGAGCTGCACGAGGCGATGGAGACCGCTGCAGCTGACCTTGAGTTCGAGGCTGCCGCAGGCTATCGTAACCGGCTCGACGCGGTCGCCCGGGTCAAACAGAAGCAGAACATCGTAAGTGACGAACATGTCGACATCGACGTCATCGGCTTTGCGCGCGAGGAGACCATCGCCTGTGCCTATGTGCTGGCGGTGCGCGCAGGGCGCGTGCAGTACGGCAACGAATACATCCTGGACAAAGGCTACGATCTGCCTTTCGAGGAGCTGGCGTCATCGTTTGTGGCGCGCTACTATGATGAGGCGGCAGAGGTCCCCAAGGACATTTTGCTGGAGCTTGAGCCCGCTGACGCTGACGTGTTGTCCGACTACCTCACACACCTGCGGACTGAGCGCAGCGAGGGCCGCCTGTCCGGGCGTGTGACGCTGAGCGTGCCAATGATCGGCCACAAGAAGCAGTTGGTCGAGATGGCGCGCGAAAACGCCCGTCACTCGCTCCTGCGCTTCAAGACACGCACGCACTATGACGACCAGCGCATCAACGCCGCGCTGCTCCAGCTGGAATCCGCGCTGGCCCTTGACACCGCGCCGCTGCGCATCGAGTGCTACGACATCTCGACCTTGCATGGCGCGCATTCGGTCGGCTCGATGGTGGTCTTTACCAACGGCCAGCCCGACAAAGCCGCGTATCGCCGCTTCAAGATACAGATGCCCCACGAGGAGTCAAACGACGTCGCGATGATGCGCGAGGTCTTAGGGCGCCGCTTTGCGCCTGAGCGCCGCGAGGATAAGCGATTCGGCAAAATGCCCGACCTGCTCATCATCGACGGAGGCAAACCCCAGCTTAACGCCACGCTCGCGCAGCTCGAAGAACTGGGAGTCGCGATCCCCGTGGCAGGCCTGGCAAAAGCCGAGGAGGAGCTCTGGGTCCAGTGGCAGGACATCCCGGTCATCCTGCCCGATGGTTCGCCGTCGCTCTACCTGGTCAAGCGTGTGCGCGATGAGGCGCATCGCTTCGCGATCGAGTACCACCGCCAGCTGCGCGGCAAAGCCATGACCACCTCAGTGCTCGACGAGGTAGTTGGCATCGGCCCCAAGCGCCGCAAAAAACTCATCCGCGCCTTCGGCAACTTCCGCAAGCTCCGCGACGCGACCGCCGCAGAGATCGAAGCCGCAGTCCCCTTCGTAACCCCCGAGATGGCCGCCGACATCCACACCGTCCTGCATCCGTAGACAAACCGAGGACAAAAAAATTGACAAATTAGGGGGTGCTCTCTTCAGTATCGCAAATGCGCGATAATTCTTTACGCCGGGCGTGTCCATGCTGTTATACTGGGGATGTGGGAACGACTCGGAGAGGGAAAAAGGCGCATCTACTATGGCTCGACAACACAAACTAAACGGACAGAACTTCCTGGCGCAAGGGGAGCCGACGCTGATCGTCGTGACCGGCATGTCGGGGGCGGGGCGATCACTGGCGCTCTCCGCGCTTGAGGACTTTGGTTACTACGCGATAGATAACCTCCCGCCGCAGTTCCTGGTCCAGATTGCCGAGCTTGCTCAGCTGCCGGACTCGGATTTCTCCCACGTGGCGGTTGCCTGCGACATTCGCGGCGGGGAGCTTTTTACGCAGCTGCTCGACACGCTGGAAGATGATCGTCTGCCCGTCAACCACAAGCTCCTGTTTCTTGACGCTGATGACAAGACGCTCGTCAATCGCTTCAAAGAGTCGCGGCGTCCGCATCCGCTGCAAGACGCGACCGTGAGCCTGGCTCGTGCGATCGAGATCGAGCGGGAGGTCTTAGCGCCCATCAAAACCCGCGCCGACGTCGCCATTGACACGAGCACGCTGCGCGCCTCAGAGCTGCGCGCGCGCATTCAGCACGACTTTCTGCCGGGCACCGTTGATGACTCGCTGCATATCATGGTGAGCAGCTTTGGCTTTAAGTATGGTATTCCCACCGACGTCGATGTCATGTTCGACGTGCGGTTTTTGCCGAACCCTTTCTACGACAAGGACCTGCGTCCGCTCTCCGGCCTGGACAAGCCGGTTGCCGACTTTGTCTTAGGGCGCAAAGAGACCAGGGATTTTCTGAAGCGCTGGCACCCTCTGCTTATTGAAGTCATCCCCCGCTATGTGGCGGAAGGTAAGCTGAACTTGGGCATTGCGCTGGGGTGTACCGGCGGGCGCCACCGCAGCGTGGCGCTGGCAGAAGAGACGGCGCGTTTTCTGAAGAAAGCGGGTTATCGGGTAAGTATCGTGCATCGCGACCGGGAGCGTGATCAGCGTGAATCGAGGCTCAGTCATGAAACATAAGTCTTCTGCGCAGGGCTACGCAAACCCCGCAGCCCCGATCATCGCGCGACGTATCGTGGCCATCGGCGGCGGCACGGGGCTTCCCCTCATGCTGCACAGCCTGCAGGCGCTGGGCTATCTGCCCTCTGCTATCGTCACGATGGCAGATGACGGCGGCTCGTCGGGGCGTCTGCGCCGCGAGCTGGGGATCGTTCCGCCCGGAGATGTGCGCAACTGCCTGGCGGCGCTGGCTGCGCCGCGCCATGAGCTTCTGGCGCAACTGCTGGGCTACCGCTTTGCGGAGGGCGAGGGCATCACGGGCCATGCGGTGGGCAACCTGATTCTGGCGGCGCTGACTGACATGGACGGCAGCTTTGAGGCGGCCGTGAAATACCTGGAAGACCTTCTGGAGGTGCAGGGGCGCGTCCTGCCTTCGACCTTTGATGACGTGGTGCTGAGCGGCTATGACCGGGCGGGCACGCTGATCACCGGCCAGGAATCACTCGCAAAAAATCCGGTGGCTATCGCTGACGTTGATCTGCAGCTGGTGCATCGGGAGGACCTGCCCAGAAAGCGTCAGGTCCCTCGGGCTAATCCGGAGGCCATTGCGGCGCTTGAGACGGCCGACCTGATCCTGATCTGCCCGGGCTCGCTGTATACGAGCATCATCCCGAACTTCCTGGTCCCCGAGATTCAGCGTACCCTGTGCGCAAGCGAAGCGCCGGTCATCTACTTCTGCAACGTGGCGAACATGCGCGGAGAGACGAGCGGTTATACCCCGCTTGACTACGTTGACGCTCTGTTTGGGCATGGGCTGCGCGGCTGCCTTGACGGGGTGGTGCTGTCGGCCAACAGCACCAGCGTCGGCGAGGCGACCGCGCCTGCACCCGAGGCGGAGGCGGAGGCGGGGGAGAGTGAGAGCTCCCCGGCAGTGGTTGTTACGCCGGAGGTCGTCGATACGCTGGTCACGCGCGGGCTGACGGTCCTGTGCGAGCCTTTGACCAGCGCAGAAAACCCCTTCCGCCACGATCAGGACGCCCTGACCCGCGCGCTTGAGATGGTGATCAGCCATGTCTTTTACCGCTGAGGTCCGCGACGAGCTTTCGCGCATCGAGCCCAAACGGGAGTGCTGCGCGCGCGCCGCGCTGAGCGCGCTCATCCGCTTTGACGGCGCGCTTACGATGAGCGCGGGCAACACCTACCGCCTTGAGCTGGTGACCGAATCGGCGCCGGTGGCGCGCACGATCATCAGCCTGGCCCACAGCGTGGGCGGGCTTAAGACCGAACTCATAAGCCGGCGCAGCGTACTGCACAAGACCAACAACTACCTCATCACGATACCGAGCCAGGCCCGCCTGGAGCCGGCCCTGCGGGCGCTCGGCCTGTTCGAGAGCGCCTATCTGTCGGGGGGCGTTGACCGGGCGCTGGTGCGCCGCGACTGCTGCGCGATCTCCTATCTGCGCGGCGCGTTTCTGGGGAGCGGTTTTGTCTCCGACCCCCGCGCCGACGCGCATTTCGAGATCACCTGCCAAAGCGAGGTCCTGGCTTGCGACCTTACGACCCTGATGCAGCGCTTTACCATCGAGGCAAAGTCCCTTGAGCGCCGCGGCGCCTGGATCGTCTACCTGAAGGGCACGGAGCCGATCCTGAATTTCCTGGCGCTGGTGGGCGCGCACAAGGCGATATTTAAGACTCACGACGTGCGCATCGTCAAGGAAATGCGCAACGACGTGAACCGCCGGGTCAATGCCGAGATCGCCAATCAGGCCAAGGCGAGCCAGGCGGCGCTTTCCCAGCTTGACGCCATCTATCGCCTGAAGCAGGCAGGTGCGCTGGAGGCTCTGCCGGAGGGCCTGCGCGAGTTTGCCCAGCTGCGCCTGGACAACCCCGACTTAAGCCTGCGCGAGCTGGGCGCCGCCGCCGTGCCGCCACTCTCAAAGTCCGCAGTGAATCACAGAATGCGTAGATTAGAGCAGGTTGCGGCCTCGCTCTAATGCTATACTGACAGGGTATTGACGCGCGTTATGCGCGGTTGCCGGCGGCATTTGCCGCCCTGATCCTTTGGAGGGCTGAACCGTGGCCATCAAGCTGGGAATCAACGGGTTCGGACGTATTGGACGTAATGTGTTTCGGGCTGCTTTTGACGACCCGGACGTCGAAGTCGTAGCCGTCAATGATCTGACGGACTCAAAGACTTTAGCGCATCTGCTGAAGTATGACTCGGTCCACGGGGCCTTTGGGCACCGTGTTGAGGCTACCGAGGAAGGCTTTGCGGTTGACGGCAAGCCAGTCAAGGTGCTGGCGCAGCGCAACCCCGCCGACCTCACCTGGGGAGAAGAGGGCGTTGAGCTGGTAGTTGAGTCGACGGGCTTTTTCACCGACGCTAACGCGGCGCATGCTCACATTGACGCGGGAGCGACGCGCGTCATCATTTCTGCGCCGGCAAAAAATGAGGATATCACGATTGTCATGGGCGTCAATGACGACCAGTACGATCCCGATAAGCACTTTGTGGTCAGCAACGCTTCCTGCACCACCAACTGCCTGGCGCCTTTTGCCAAGGTGCTGCGTGATACCTTTGGCCTGAAGCAGGGCTTCATGAACACGATCCACAGCTTTACCAACGACCAGTGCATTCTTGATGTTCCGCACAAGGATCTGCGTCGCGCGCGTGCGGCAGGCCTTTCGATCATCCCGACCTCGACCGGCGCGGCAAAGGCCATCGGCCTGGTGCTGCCGGACATGAAGGGCAAGCTGGACGGTATGTCGATGCGCGTGCCGACGCCGGACGGCTCGGTCGTTGACCTGGTGGCAGAGCTTGAAACGCCGGCGACTAAAGAGGAGATCAACGCCGCCATGCAGGCTGCGGCGCAGGGTCCCATGAAGGGCATCCTTGAGTACTGCACTGACCCGATTGTCTCGGTCGATGTTATCGATAATCCCGCGTCATCGATCTATGACGCGCAGCAGACGATGGTCATGGGCGGCGGCTCCGGCACGTTTGTCAAGTGCATCAGCTGGTATGACAACGAATGGGGTTACAGCAACCGGGTCATCGACCTGGCGAAGCTGATGTGCGCGTAAGGCGGCGCCTCTTCTGGTGAAGTAAAGGTAAACGGGGTTGACACAGGCAGCTGTGCCTGCCCCGTTTTCTTTGTACTGCGTTTGATCTGAAGTATTCTCCGCTTGCTTTGGCTGAAGCACTGAGGGGGAATTAAGAGAAAGATGGATACATGCTCCAGAAAACTGTTGTGACCGATCTTGAGGTATCCGGCAAGCGCGTGGTGGTGCGCGTTGACTTCAATGTGCCGCTGGCAGGCGGCGCCGTTGCCGATGACGCGCGTATCCGGGCGGCCTTACCGACGTTGAACTATCTGATCGAACAGGGCGCGCGCGTTATCCTGCTCTCGCATCTGGGCCGTCCTAAGGGCGCGCCCGATCCGGCGTTCAGTCTGGCGCCGGTGGCGCCCGCGCTTGCCAGCTTGCTGGGGCGCCCGGTGCGCTTTGTGGCCGATACGGTCGGGCCTGAGGCTCAGCAGGCGGCGGCAACGCTTTCAGAGGGCGAGGTGCTCCTGCTGGAAAACGTGCGCTTCTACCCGGGGGAGAAGGCCAACGACCCGGCGTTTGCCCGTCAGCTGGCCGATCTGGGGGAGCTTTATGTTAACGACGCCTTTGGGACGGCGCACCGCGCTCATGCTTCAACGGCGGGTATCGCGCAGTATCTGCCCTCTGCTGCCGGTCTGCTGATGGCGCGCGAGCTTGAAACGCTTATCCAGCTGTTCAGCGATCCGGCGCGGCCCTTTACGGCCGTGCTGGGCGGCTCAAAAGTCTCCGATAAGTTGGGCGTGATCCGTAAGCTCATCGAGGTGGTCGATACCCTGCTCATCGGCGGTGGCATGGCCTTTACTTTTGAGGCGGCGCGCGGCAACGCGACCGGCGCCTCGCTTCTGGAGCGCGACTGGGTCGAGCCCTGTCGCGAGCTTATCGGCCGCGCCAAAGAACACGGTTGCCAGTTGGTGTTGCCCACCGACTACGTCATCGCCGATGCCTTTGCGCCTGATGCAGTGACCCGGGTGGTGGCTGCAGACGCCATCCCGCAGGGCTGGATGGGCCTTGACATCGGGCCGGAGACCACCGCTGCCTACACGGCGATTTTGGGCGCGGCGCGTACCGTGTTCTGGAACGGCCCCATGGGGGTCTTCGAGATGCCAGCGTTTGCTGCGGGCACCCGCGGGGTCGCAGAGGCAATCTGCGACTCTGAGGCGACCTCGATCATTGGCGGCGGGGATTCCGCCGCGGCACTCAAAGCGTTCGGGCTTACCTCCGGCGTAAGCTTCATCTCGACCGGCGGCGGGGCCTCGATGAAACTTCTGGAGGGCGCAGAGCTTCCGGGCGTAGAGGCGCTTGACAACAAGAAAGCGTGACAAACACCCCGGGGGTATTTGTCACCCACTATAAAGGAAGGATAGGAACCATGCGTAAAACGATGGTAGCCGGCAACTGGAAGATGTTTAAGACGGCTGGCGAGGCCGCAATCCTCGTGCAGAATCTTGAGGATGTCGCGCGGGAGTGCTCGGGCGATGCCGAGACCGTGGTCGCGCCGCCCTTTACTGCGCTGCACAGCGTCTCGACGGTGCTCGCGCTTGATCATCCTCCCATCAAGCTGGCGGCGCAGGATATGTTCTGGGAAGAAGAGGGCGCGTATACCGGCGAGGTTGCGCCGCGGATGCTCACTGACCTGGGCGTGGCCTACGTCATTGTCGGGCACAGCGAGCGGCGCCAGTACTTTGGCGAGTCAGACGAAGTGGTGAATCGAAAAGCGCGCGCGGTGTTTGCCCACGCCATGACGCCGATCCTGTGCTGTGGCGAGACGCTTGAGACGCGCGAGGCGGACCGCACGGCAGACTTTATTGCCGGCCAGATCCGCGCGGGCCTGGCAGGCATTACGGAGGCAGACGCCACGGATCTGGTCATCGCCTATGAGCCGATCTGGGCGATCGGCACGGGCAAGACCGCGACGCCAGAGATGGCAGAAGAAGTGTGTGCGCATATCCGCGCCCTGGTTGCCGAAGTCTTTGATGACGTGGTTGCCGAGCGGGTGCGTATTCTCTACGGCGGATCAGTCAAGCCGGAAAACGCGGCGCTCTTCTTTGCGCAGCCCGATATCGACGGCGCCCTGGTTGGCGGCGCGGCGCTAACGGCGGAGGCCTTCGCCCCGATCATCAAAGCCGCCCGCGCGTGACTCGAATGACTCGTCCGGTTGCTCTCATAATCATGGACGGCCTGGCCTACGCGGGGCCGACAGGCCAGACGCCTGCGGACCCTGAAGCCCGCCTCAACGCGGTGGCGCTGGCAAACACCCCCGTGCTCGATGAGCTCTGGAGCACTTGTCCCCATACCTTCCTTGACGCCTCAGGGCCTGCGGTCGGCCTGCCAGAAGGGCAGATGGGCAACTCCGAGGTTGGCCACCTGAATATGGGCGCCGGCAGGATCGTCTATCAGGAGCTGACGCGCATCGATAATGCAATCAGCGACGGCAGCTTTTTCGCAAACGCGGTGCTGCGCCAGGCCTGCGCCTGGGCGCGCGAGCACACGGGGCGCCTGCACCTGATGGGCCTGGTATCCGATGGCGGCGTGCACAGCAGCCTGCAGCACCTGTATGCGCTGCTTGAACTGGCGCGGCAAGAGCAGGTCCCCGAGGTGGCAATCCACTGCTTTCTTGATGGTCGCGACACGCCTCCGGACAGCGCCGCCGGCTATCTGGCGCAGCTGGAGGCGGAGGCCGCGCGCATCGGCGCCGGACGCATCGCGTCTGTCATGGGGCGCTACTATGCCATGGACCGCGACCAGCGCTGGGATCGGGTCCAGCGCGCCTACGACGCTCTGACCCGGGGCATCGGAGCGGTGGCAGACAGTGCGCCGCGCGCCGTTGCGGCCTCCTGTGAGGCGGGGGTTACCGACGAGTTTGTTGCGCCCACGCTCATCGGCGCGCCGGGCCAACAGCAGCTGATAGGCGCAGGCGACGCGGTCATTTTCTTCAACTTCCGCCCTGATCGCGCGCGCGAACTCTCCTATGCCCTGACGCAGCCGGACTTCGCAGGCTTTGACCGCGCGGTCTTTCCACGTACGCACTTCGTCTGCCTCTGCGCCTATGACCCAAAGATCGAAGCTCCCGTGGCTTTTCCCAAGGAGTATCCGGCTGACGTGCTGGCCGATGTCATTGCGGCGGCGGGCCTGCGCCAGTTCCATACGGCAGAGACGGAGAAGTACGCCCACGTCACCTTCTTTTTCAACGGCGGCTCTGAGCCTCCCAAGGCGGCAGAGGAGCGGCTCCTGGTGCCCAGCCCCAAGGTGGCGACCTATGACTTGCAGCCGGAGATGAGCGCGCCTGAGGTGGGCGACGGTCTGGTGGCGGCGATCCGGCGCGATGCGGCGGACTTCTATGTGGTGAACTTTGCCAATGGCGACATGGTGGGCCATACCGGTAACCTTGACGCGACCACCAAAGCGGTTGAGGCAGTCGATACTCAGGTGGGGCGTATTGTGGCCGCGGTGCGCGAAGCAGGCGGCGTGACGTTTATCACGGCCGATCACGGCAACGCAGAAGACATGGGGCGCCCTGACGCGCCGCATACGGCGCACACTACCAGCTCGGTGCCTTTTATCGCGGTCGGCAGTGCGCCGTCAGCCCTCGCGCCCGGCAAGCTCTGCGACGTTGCGACAACGGTCGTTGCAGCTTTAGGTATCGCCGCTCCCGCCTCCTGGACGGGGCATGATTTGCTCAGCGCATGACAAGAGAGAAAGACCCCTTTGCCGTGCCTGAGCCATGATGAAAAACCGGAGTGGTCGCCACGACCTGACAGCGCTGCCCGCCAACGCCCTGTGACGCTTGGCAATTTTTGCTCAGTTTTCTGGACTGCCTACAATAATTTGGTATAAAATGAATAATCTTATAAAACCTCAAGGAGCGCCTCGGTTTCCTGCGCGCTCAAAGAATACCTGCTAAAGGAGTACTTGTGAAAAATCTGTTAATTGTTCTCATGGTTGTATGGGCTATCAGCGCTATTGGCATCGTTGTGTGCGTACTGTTGCACTCCGGTAAAGATGCGGGCCTGTCCGATTACTTCAGCAACAACGTTTCGACGACGGTTGGCACGGGCATCATCGAGAAGAATCTGGACCGGCTTACAGTCGCGCTTTCGGTTACTTTTGCGCTGGTGCTTCTTGGGATTATGGTTGTTCTGCCAACCCTTTAAATCAGGTAATGACTGGCAAAGGGCCAGTTATCAGATAAGTTTTCGGCTCAACAGCTGAAGAAAGGAGTGCGTATGCATAAGCGAAACGTACAACTCGTTGTGGGGCTTGTCATAGCGTTTGCTATGGTTTTTGCGCTCACCGGTTGCGGGGGAGGTACGACCAGCGACAATAATGCTGCTTCGACTTCTCTTAAGGACACGATCACCTTCGCGCAGGGCGCGGATCCGCGCGGACTTGATCCTGCCTATGTTGATGACGGCGAATCCTCCAAGGTCATCGTGAACGTGTATGAAGGTCTGCTGAAATATGCGGACGATTCTACGCAGGTTGAGCCTTGCCTGGCTGAGAGCCTCCCGGACGTCAGCGCTGATGGTCTGACCTATACCTTCCATCTGCGCAAGGGCGTTAAGTTCCAGGATGGTACCGACTTTAACGCAGCGGCGGTCAAGTTCAACATCGAGCGCCAGCTTGCGCCCAAGAAGACAGACGACATGCCCTATGCAGACTTTGTGTGGGGTACGGTCAAGAGCGTTGAAGCTACTGATGATTCTACCGTTGTTATCACGCTGAATCAGAAGAACTCTGCGTTTGAGGCAAACTGCGCAATGAGCCTGGGCGCGCCGATGGTAAGCCCGACGGCTGCCCAGAAGGACAACAACAACATGAACGAGAATCCGGTTGGTACCGGCCCCTATAAGTTTGTCAGCTGGAAGAAGGGTGACAGTGTCACGCTCGTTCGCAATGATGATTATTGGGGAACAAAAGCCCAGACCAAGAACCTGATCTTTAAGGTCATCCCTGACAACGCCGCGCGTGTTCTTGCTCTGACCAATGGTGACGTTGACATGATCGACGGCATCGACGCAACCGCGGTCGATCAGATCAAGGGCGCTGGCGATGTTCTTCAGACAACTGAAGGTATGAACATCAACTACATGGCAATGAACGTTGAGTCACCGATCTTTAAGAATGCGGATGCTCGTATGGGCGTTGCTCAGGCAATCAACCGCGACGAGCTGGTCAAGAACCTGTACCAGGGCTATGCGACTCCAGCCTCCACTATTCTGCCGGTCTTTGTTCCTGGCTTTGGCAAGGACGTACAGCAGACTGGTTATGACGAGGCCGCCGCAAAGGCTGCTCTTGCCAAGGCAGGGGTCAAGACGGTTCACATGATCACCTACAGCAACCCGCGTCCTTACAATCCGGCGACGGGCTCCAAACTGGCGACTGCCATTCAGGGCTATCTCCAGAAGGTAGGCGTGAGCTGCAAGATCGATACGTATGACTGGACCACCTACAAGACCAAGGTCACCGCAGGTGACTACGATCTGTGCTTCTATGGCTGGACAGGCGACAACGGCGATCCGGATAACTTCCTGAATCTGCTTGCCACCAACGACTGGTCACAGAACGTGTCCCGTTGGCAGGACCAGACCTACATCAAGGGCATCGCTGATGCGCTGGCCATGCCAAATGGCGATACGCGTAACGCAGCCTATGCCACGCTTGAGAAGCAGGCCGCTGCTGCTAACGTTTGGTATCCGATCAACCACACGCAGTTGCTCTGGGCGTCTTCGCCAGGACTCAAGGGTGTCGTCTATCACATGACCGGCAACACCTTCTTTGCCAACTGTACGGTAGCGGCAAAATAGCAGGCTTGCACTTTCTTTTGAAAGCGTAAGTTGAAAGGTTATATACGGTCGGGGAGTAAAGCCACAGGGCTCCCGCTCCCCGACCGAACCTTTTACTCGCTTTAAGAATCTGACACACCATGCTTAAGTTCATCATCAAAAGAATACTCATGGTCATCCCCGTGCTTATTGGGGTGTCGATCATAGTATTTTGTCTGCTGAGAGTCTTTGCGCCGGACCCGGCCCCCATCGTGCTGGGCGAACACGCGACACAGGCCTCAATGCAGAAATGGCGTGATTCCCAGGGCCTTAACAAGCCGGTCATCACGCAATATGTCACCTATATGGAAGGCGTGTTCAAGGGCGACCTGGGCACGTCGTATTACACCCAGACCAAAGTCACCGATGAGATTATGGCGCGCTTTCCGGCCACGATCGAACTGGCGATCGTGGCCATCATCTTTGCGTCGATAGTCGGTATTGTTTTGGGGGTGGTCGCGGCAGTTAAGAAGAACTCTATCTTTGATGCCGTCTCTACCCTGATTGCGCTGGTCGGCGTGTCGATCCCTATCTTTTGGTTGGGTATTCTTTTGATGATGATCTTTTGTGGACCAACGACCCATATCTTTCCTGCGGGTGGACGTATTACGCCCCTTATGGACCCCTCTCATATCACCGGTCTGTTTACGGTTGATGCCCTGCTGACGGGCAATTGGGCGTCGTTTAATGACGCCGTGCGACACCTTATACTGCCGGCCTTTACGCTGGGGATGTACAGCATGGCCATTATCACACGCATCACGCGTTCAACCATGCTCGATTCCCTTAACCAGGACTACGTCAGAACCGCGCGGGCCAAAGGCATCCGCGAGGTTAAGGTCATCATGAAGCACGCGCTGCGCAACTCGATGATCCCGGTCACGACGGTCATTGGCCTGCAGTTTGGCGCGCTTTTGGGCGGCGCTCTGCTCACAGAATCAGTCTTTTCCTGGCCGGGGATCGGCAAGTTTACGGTTGACTGCATCATGAAATCGGACTTTCCTATTGTGCAGGGTATCGTGCTTTTGATAGCGGCAATCTTTGTGCTGGTGAACCTGGCGGCAGACATCGCCTACGCCTTCCTGGATCCGCGCATCCGCTACACCTCTAAGAAGGAGGAGTAGCCCGATGCCAGAAACCAGGAAAAATAAGATCGATAAGATGATGGCAAACGCGACCGCGCTGACAAAAAACATCGTCGGTGACGAGACGCTGGCAGAAAAGCCGGAGAATCAATGGGTCGAGATGTGGCGCAGCCTGCTTGCTAACAAGGCGGCTACGATCAGCCTGTTCTTCATCCTGTTCATTGTGCTTGTTGCGATTTTTGTGCCGCTGTTTATGCCAAAGACGCCAACGACTGAGCCCGTCAACAGCAAGATCATGCTCTATAATCCGACGGTGACCAACATGAGCGCCGTGCGCGAAAAGCCGAGCGCCAAGCACTGGTTTGGCACCGACGATCTGGGTATGGACATCTTCAGCCGCATCATTGCCGGGGCGCGCGTGTCGCTGTCGGTCGGTGTGATCGCGGTAGCGATCGCCTTGACGATCGGGGTGGTCGTAGGGGCGGTTGCCGGCTACATAGGCGGCTGGCTTGATACGGTGCTCATGCGGTTGATGGATATGATGCTTGCGGTACCCTCGATCCTGCTCGCCATTACCTTGATGGCCGTGTTGGGCAAAGGGATCGACAAGGCAGTCATCGCGATCTCTTTGGTCTATGTGCCTGAATACGCCCGGATTGTGCGTTCGACCATCCTTTCGATCAAAGAAAACGACTACACCGCGGCGGCAAAGCTTACCGGCGACTCGCGTGCGCGGATCATCTTTCGCCATGTGCTGCCCAATACGCTCTCGGTCATCATTGTGCGCGCCACGCTGGGTATCTCGGGCGCGATCCTTGACACTGCGGCCCTGGGTTTTCTCGGCATGGGCGTACAGCCGCCGCAGGCCGAGTGGGGCGCCATGCTGGGTTGGGCGCGCGGCTACATTTTCCAGTGCCCCTGGATGCTTAACTTCCCCGGACTGTCGATCACGCTGGCGGTGCTTGCGTTTAATCTGCTGGGCGACGGCCTGCGTGACGCCTTTGACCCCAAAGCGCGCATAAAGTAGAGGAGGCGCAGTCATGACTGATGAAACAGCTAAAGTAGTCCAGCCAGATCAGCGCCTGCTTGAAGTGCGCGACCTTTCGACAGACTTCATCATGAAGCGCGGTACGGTACATGCGGTCGATGACGTGAGCTTCACGCTTGACGCGGGCAAGATACTTGCGATTGTGGGGGAGAGTGGCTCGGGCAAGAGCGTTTGCTCGCTGTCTGTCATGCGCCTGTTGCAGCATCCGGGCAAAGTTACCGCCGGAGAAATCATCTACAAGGGCGACAATATCTTAAACTATTCAAAGACGCGCATGCGCCATATCCGGGGCAACGACATCTCCATGATCTTTCAGGAGCCGATGACGAGCCTAAACCCGGTGTTTACGGTCGAAGACCAGCTGTGCGAGACGATTCGCCTGCACATGAAAGACCTCAGCAAAAAAGAGGTTCGCGCGCATGCCATAGAGATGCTGCATCTGGTGGGCATCCCTTCGCCGGAAAAACGCATCAAAGACTATCCGCATCAGATGTCGGGCGGCATGCGCCAGCGCGTCATGATCGCCATGGCGCTGAGCTGTGACCCAGAGCTTCTGATTGCCGACGAGCCCACCACGGCCCTTGACGTGACCATCCAGGCGCAGATCCTTGACCTGATCGGGAGTCTGCGGGACAAAATCGGCATGGCGGTGTTGCTTATCACGCATGACCTGGGCGTGGTCTCTGAGGTTGCCGACGAAGTCGTGGTCATGTACTGCGGCCAGATCGTCGAGCAGGCCAGCGCGCATGAGCTCTTTGAGGTGGGTCCGATGCATCCCTACACCTTTGGTCTGCTGAAGTCGATCCCCACCCTTGATAACGAGGAGAGCGGCCCGCTCTACATGATCCCGGGCATGGTACCCAATCCGCTTAACCTGCCCCGTGGATGCAAGTTTGCGCCGCGTTGCCCCTACGCGACCGAGCGCTGTCACACAGACGAACCGCCCACCTATGAGGTGGGGGATCGCAAGCTGCGGTGCTTCATCTATGATCCCGAAGACCCGCTGGACGCGGAGGTAGGCGCATGAGCGACGTGCTTGTTGATATCAAGGGCCTGCGCAAGTATTTCACGGTCGAGACAAACTTCTTTGGCCGCCCAACTTCGACGTTGAAGGCTGTCGACGGCGTCTCTCTCCAGATCCGTACGGGCGAAGCGCTTGGCCTGGTGGGGGAATCCGGCTGCGGCAAGACCACCGTTGGCAAAATGATCGTCGGCCTGTACCGGCCCACCGCAGGCGAGATCATCTATCAGGACAAAGATATCTCGAAGCTTTCAGAGCGCGCGCGACGCCAGTACAGCCGCGAGCTTCAACTGATCTTTCAGGACCCGTATTCATCTTTGAACCCCCGCATGACAGTTGGGCAGATCATCGAAGAACCGATCCGCGTTAACAAGCTGCGGCCCCGTGCAGAGATCGATGACCGCGTGGGCTATCTGCTTAACGCGGTTGGGCTTTCCGCGAACTATCGCAACCGCTTTCCGCATGAGTTTTCCGGCGGCCAGCGCCAGCGCATCGGCATCGCGCGCGCCCTGGCGATGGAGCCCAAGCTCATCGTCTGTGATGAGCCGGTATCGGCGTTGGATGTATCAATCCAAGCGCAGGTGCTCAACCTGCTTGATGAGCTGAAGGATGACTTTGGTCTGACCTACCTGTTCATTGCCCATGGCCTGAACGTGGTCAAGCATATCAGCGACCGCGTAGGCGTCATGTATCTGGGCCGCCTGGTCGAGCTGGCGCCCAAACATGAGCTCTATGCCAATCCGCTGCATCCCTACACCCAGGCGCTGCTGTCAGCGATACCTGTGACCAAAGAGAGCGAGCGCAGAGGCCGCATCCTGTTGGAGGGCGACGTCACCAGCCCCATTGACCCGCATCCCGGCTGCCGCTTCTTCTCCCGCTGCTATGCGCGCGAAGGCTGTGCAGGCTGCGAGAACTGCGACACGCACTCTCCAGCCCTGGTTGAGATCGCCCCTGAGCACTTCGTAGCCTGCTACAAGTACAGCCCCGAACAAGCCACCGCAACAAACTACAGAAAATTGAACACCTGACGGCATTCAATTTTTAAAAACCTCGCACCTGTCGGTGCTCGTCTATCCTGCGACACCGCGGAGAAAGCGGTAGGGCGATTTTGATTTGGGGCCCCAGGTCGGCCTACGGCTTCCCGAGTCGCTCGCTAAAATTAACGTTCCGTCAATTTTCGAGACGCTCGCTTTGTCGGGCGATCCTACGGCCTCCTC
>WQYT01000021.1 GCA_009781115.1 Coriobacteriia bacterium | reverse complement strand
TGTTTGACCGCTTTGCTCGACGCCGGAAATCTCATCCACCATTACTTTAGTAAGGTTGAAGCCCGCTCGGTAAAAAGTCGGCTTAAGGAGATACACGAGAGCGAAACGTATTCTGCAGTCAAAGAAATCCTCGATACGATAGTCGCTCTTATCATTGTTTGCACAGTACATTAACCGGTGATTGAGAAGGCGATTACGATATGTCACGCCAAAGACACATGGAGGTCATTGAATCATCGGAATTTGTGACGATTGGGGAATTGGTACGCCTGACAGGCGCACGATACAGCACGCTCAAATTCTATACCGAAGAAGGCATGCTTCCTTTCGAGCAAGCAGCAGAAAACCTGACCAGACGATACATGAGGGCAGAAGCGATTGAAAGGATTACCCTGATCAAACAGCTCAAAACGGCGGGCCAATCAATTCCTCAAATCAAGGAAACCATTTCCCAGGATCTCGAAAAGCCTGCGGCGTGAAATATACCACTACCTCCTCTGTCTTACTCCATTGCCAACTGCTTTTTCGTGCATTACCCAGGTAAGAATGACATTCTCATATGCCGAGCAACGGAGCAAGCCATCCAGCACGGCGGCGATATTGTCAAGCACTGTTGCCTTCTGTAAGTGCAAAAGCTACGGTATCTTTAGCGATAGGCGCACATAAGGCAAACATTGAGCTTGAGAACCTGAGAACCTGAGAACCTGAGAACTTGAGAACTTGAGAACTTGCGACGCTCGCCAATAGACCGCTCAAAAAACGACAGGTATAATGGAGTTATGAAGACTTTCCCACCAAATAGCTCGCAGAGGAAACCTCTACGCTACTCTGATTTTCGCCCCGTTGTAGTTATTTCAAACCTGAATAAACTGCAGGGTCCACAAACGGGTAGCGTTACTTTGCCGCTTTATCTTGATTGGACGCCAAGACAGAGCTTCCAACTTGACCAGGAAGATGATTGCATTATTCTCTACCAGACGGTCTTGAGAGAAGCAGCAACCGAACAAGATTTGCAGAGTTATCTCAATAAGGAATTGCTACTACTTCTGTGGGATAAATTAACCCTCCCCAAAAAGCTGCAAACTGCATGGACCGATTCTTACCCTGAATTGGCTTACCGTGCTTACTAACTTTCAACATGAAGGAGACACAGAGACACAGGGACGGTTCTCCTGTCTCACAGGCATGAGATAGAGTAGAGTAAACGAGGTTCTTGGTTTTCCGGAAACTGAGAGCAGAGGGACTTTCAATCCGGCGCATAAGTCGACTCACCGAGATCGGCAAGACTATCGTTAAACAGCATAAGACAGAAGAACCGTCCCCGCGTCTCACCCCCGCGTCTCACCCGTGTCTCAGAGCGGGCATAAGACAGAAGAACCGTCCCCGTGTCTCATAACGTCCCCGTGTCTCACGCTCTGGGAATTGGCGCGGTTTCAGTAGTGATCGCCAAGGCTTTACTCAGTTTCTACTCGTTCCAAGACACCCTGGGGAGTGTAGATATAACTCTGTTGCGGTTTACTGAGAGTTATCAGACTGGGGATATTGACGCCAGTAAGGTCCATCGCTATCCAGCCGCCACCATCTGCGGGACTACGGGGGACCCAACCATCCTGTGCGCATGCGGCAAGCGCTTCCTCGAAATGAGCTTTATCTACCGTGTTGCGGTATTCATTGACGGTGACACAACAACAAATAGCATCATTATTTTGTTGATCTACATAATCTGTGGCGCCACTGCATTCTATTCCCACTATAAATGCCTGGTTTGGATGCTGCGCGGCCCAGGTCTTTGCGTCTACGATACGTGCATCAGCGATCTTTCGGGTGTTTTGATCTATGATGTCAGAACCACTCTCATCGTCTACCAGCGCAATCACGAACAAGTTGCCTGTGAGTTTCCCAAACTCGTAATTGTCGGCAGCACAAAACACGAACGTCGACACGAGTTTCTGAGTGCTGGTATAAAGTGAGGAGCGCGACAGAAAACGCTTATAGATCGCGATTGATTGAGGGCGGGTCGCCATTTCTATCTCAATTTCGTGGCCGTCAACTGATGCGCGAATATAGTTCTGATCAAAGTAAAACGGGATATCGGGGTTTGCGTTGAAATCCTGGACAAAACTAAACAGCCCATTATCTTCATCAGGCAGGGTTGCCTCTATACGGCTGTAGTCTGACGTGTCGTCATAGAAATCCTCCGTGCCTTCAGAGGAGCTGTCCGTCGTTGCCGGTTGCTGCTCTTCTCTATTAGTCTGCTGATTGCCCTGCGCATCAAAGGGCAGTTTAATGGAGCCATCATTTTCGCCACCACGGATATTACTGTTAATGTAACCATCCGCAATAATTTGATTGAGGTTTGCACCGGCTGTGAACAGGTCACCGAACTTGATCGGCTCCCCCGTATCTAGACGCAGGTTCAACACGCAATCTTTGGTCAGAATTGCATTTCCATTTTCATCATAAAGGGTGCTGCCACAAGAAATGACATCCCCGTAATTAGCCATGATAGAGAAGTTAAAAGGATAGCTGGTGTAGGACGAATCCGCACGCCCGGCAAGCTTGCCACAATACATGGCAGTATCCTGGATGGCCCGGTTGACTTTGTTTTCCACGGCTTTATTGCGCAAGCCAGAGATCTGATCGTAGTCGACCGTTATTTTTAAGTCCAGATTATTTATCTTGATAGAAGTTGTTTCTGATTTCGTCGTGATTGCCAGGTTATTTTCCACATACGTTTCTGTCAGGCTTTTAACTTGATAGGCATTCTTGTCAGAGGTCGTAGTTAGTGGTTGGGCCGTTGCCCCTTGAGTTGTTGTGGGCGAAGCTGATTTCCCCGCGAGCTGCTGCGCCTCTTGTTTGGTCGTGGGCGTATGAAGCTTCTGTCCGTTGCGCCAAACGATCAGACCAATTGTTGCCCCAACTAGCAGGACCACGATGATTGATGTCGCAAAAACCAGCTTCCTTGTCGGGCTTAAGGGTGTCTTTTGCGGCTCCCCTTCGTGCGCGTCACTCTGATTTTCATTCGTGCTGTTCACTTCGCCGCCAAGCTTCAGGTCGCTATCTAAGGGGCACATAGCCGGCCTCCAGGGCTGTTGTCTGTCCGCGGTTGGAAAGCATATCGGCTTTCAGCTTGCGCGCTGGGCTATCCGTTGTGGCAGCCTTATTTATCACAAGGCAGTATGCGGTATGAAAAGGATAATGGCCGGACTTGATGCTGTCTGTGCTGGGCGCAACGCCATTGATCTTGAGCAACTTTACATTGTTGGCCGCTGTTGCGTTCACGTCCTGATAGATGGTTGTCGCGTAGTAATAATAGGAGTAACCAATACCCCTGACACTGTTGGTGCTACTGTAATCTGCCACTATATTTACGATATCGCTCATTTCTTTGATGATATCTTTTATGGGCGCCTGCATCAGCGGCTTGCCCTTCATCACCAGGCCGATCATGCCGGTTTGCGACCCGGAATTGACAGGGCGCTGATAGGCCTCGATCTTTTCGTCTTTGCCGCCCACCTGCTTCCAGTTGGTGATCTTGCCCTGATAGATATCCTGGACCTGGGCAACTGTCAGGCTGCTCACGGGATTATTCTGGTTGACAAAAAAGACAAACCCTTCGTTGACTACGGGAGTAACTTCAAGTTGCACGCCTGCCTTTTTGGCACGCGCCAGTTCATCTTTGGAAGGACTGGTGACCAGTATCAGGTCAACCTTGCCCTGGATAAGCCGCGTGTAGGCTTGATCGGTTTGAGTAAAGCCAAGCTTTGAGCTGTCGATAGTTGTGGTGCCGGTGAAGTCTTTCATGAAGGCAAGCGCCAGCGGCTGTGTGGCGGTGCTCGCGTCTACCCGGGGATAATTTGCCGTGGTGAACAGCGGCGCTGTGGCTGGCATGACAATGGGCGGCGTCTGCTTCTGCACGGACGTCGAGGTTGAAGCCGAGGCTGACGCGGCTGCGGATGTCTGCGCTGGCGCCGCTGCCGCTGGCTTAAAGAACCAGCTTTTGGTGAAGTACGCGTAAGCTGCTACACAGCCAGCCGCCACTACCACGATCACCGCCGCCGCAATGGCCAATTGCACCGCTTGAGAGTGCTTCTTCATCACCACTCGCTTCCTGTCGGTACCATGGGTACTTTTCATAGGGACTCTTCAAACATCACGTGCATGTATGATCAGTCTCCTGTATCACCGACTAAAGGTAACCAAGCATTCACGGGCAAGTCTTCGAAGAATAGCCGTGAGGGTGCGCCGCTATTATCCCACCACCCGGCGTAATCTACGCGACCACCAGTAGTACAGGTGACAACTTTCCATATACTCCCCTTGCGCTTTAAAAGCCCATACAATCTGGGCGGTGAGCCCTCAGGAGGATGATTATCTGCTTCCGGCGCGCGCGCATCGACAAAAGCAAAGTTGTTCTCGACCCTGATCGTTCCTATATCAAGCTCAACTGCTCCCCCAAGCTCTTTTTCAAGAGCAGGAGTCAAGGCAGCAAATATTGCGTTTTGCTCGGCGCTTCCATAGTCTGTCGTGTGAAACTCTTGGCCTTTCTTCTCCAGTTCAGGAGAAGGATAGTTGATTGTTGAAGCCATACCCGTCAGGGCCCCATCGTCATCGTACGTGGTAGTTATCGTCGCCTTCTCTCCAATACAAGATACGACTTCGGTCAAAACATTCTTTTGGAGTTTTGAGCGTCCATAACCCGAGACGTCCGCTGCAAGCGTCCTCACCTTGGGTCCGTTCTGCGTCGGATAGACCTCAACCAACGTGTAATCAAACTCCGATTCATTATTTGAACAACACATCACAACAGACTTCTTGAGTTGGATTCCTGCGCGAGGTCCCAAAGTGGCCTTGCTACCGCTCTGATCATAAGCGTTTTTAACGATCTTTCGGTCATCCAACTTGATGCCAGCAGCTGATGCGGGGACTGGCTGGGGCTTTTCAGGCAGTACCTCTGCCGTTGTCGTTGCGGGCTTTGACGCCATATCGCCTGCTGTGGTCGAACTTGGCGCCGGGCTACTTATTGCGACGTCGGCCTTTTTTGCTGTCAGTTTTTGTTCGCAGGCACAGGCAGTGAGGGCTCCCACCAGCAGCAGGGCGATTACGAGAGTTGCTTTCGGTACTCGTTTTCTCATCGTGCTTGCCTGGGTTTTTGCTGCGAGACATAGGGACGGTTCTCCTGTCTCACAAACATTAAATATCGGAGAGCGAAACGATGTTCTCCGCAAACTGAAGACAGAAGAACCGTCCCTATGTCTCATTTGGTTTCGACTTCCAGCTCAAGCTGTGAGGTGCAGGCAGGACAACGCGTAGCGGCAATGTCTATCTGCGTCAGACAATAAGGACAGGTGCGCAGGGGTGGCGAGTCTTTCTGCTGGTTTTTCATCAATCGATTCATGACCTTCACAATCAGGAACACCACAAACGCCATAATAGCGAAGTTGATGACCGCCGTGATGAATGCCCCGTAACGCAGGGTAACGCCATCAAATGAAAGTTTCAGCGCGTCGAAATTCGCTCCCCCGAAAATCCCGATTATTGGCGATAATACATTGCTGACAAGTGAGGTCACAACCGCCTGAAACGCCGCCCCGATGATAATGCCGACCGCCAGGCTCATGACGTTACCCTTGAGCACAAAGTCCTTGAACTCAGAAAAGAATTTCCGCACAACAGCCTCCTTCAGATCACGGTGTCATTATACGCCGAGTCCCGCAAGACCTCCGCTGACAACGAGGAGGCACGGGCGAGAGGAGACACGGGGAAGACACAGGGACGGTTCTCTTGGGAAGACACAGGGACGGTTCTCTTGTCTTATTTTGTCTCCCACTGTCGTGTAATTTACGTTAGAATATAAAACCTATATTCAACAGTCACAGAGAGGGCACCTGGCATATGTCGCGAACAGGAAGAGAGAAAAGCGCCAGCGGAATCTATCATGTGATGATTCGCGGAATCAATCACCAACAGATATTTGAAGACGACGAAGATAATCTTATGATGCTTGAATGCTTACAGGCGTGCAAAACCATCTGCGATTTCAAGCTGTATGCTTACTGCCTTATGGGAAACCACCTCCACCTTCTGGTTGAAGCAAAAAATGATAATCTGGCCGACATATTTCGGCGGCTGGGGACGCGATTTGTTTATTGGTACAACGGGAAATATCAGAGAAGCGGCCACTTATTCCAGGATCGATATATGAGTGAGCCTGTCGATACCGACGCTTACTTTCTGACAGCGCTCCGCTACATCCACCTTAATCCCGTAAAGATAAAGATTTGTTCGGATCCGGCAGATTATCGGTTTAGCAGTTATCGTGCCTACTTAAATGACAATGACGATGAGGGCATGGTTGACACCAGCTTTGCGCTGGAGATGATTGGTCGCGATGAGTTTGTGCGGTACCACCATGAGGACAATGATGATGTCTGTCTTGAGTTTGAAATCCATAACCGCATGACAGACGCGGATGCGCTCAACGTTATTGAAACAATCGCCGGCTACAAAAATCCAAGCATCTTCCAAGCATTAGCCAGAGAAGAGCGAAACGAGGTTCTCCGAAAACTGAAAGCTGAGGGACTTTCAATCCGGCGCATAAGCCGACTTACCGGCATTGGCAAGACGATCGTTGAGCGAGCATGAAATGAGACAGAAGAACCGTCCCCGTGTCTCATTCCCGTGTCTCATTTGGATACAATAGCTATCATAGTTGAGGCGGGAGAAAGAGAGGAGTTCTCATGGGCGCCAATCGGATACGGGTTTTTGATCTGCACTGCGACACGCTTGACCGGCTGGCCTGTGGCGGCGAGTTTGCGCCGCCGGGGCAGGACCCGCAGGTCGATGCGCCACCGGCTTCTTTGCGCAGCAACAGCGCTCATCTCTCGCTTGACCGGATGCGCGGTTTTGACTGGTGCCAGTGCTTTGCGATCTTTATTCCTGACACGCTGCACGGCACAGAGGCCTGGCGTTTCTACCAGCAGGTGCAGGCGTACTTTTCCTCACAGCTTCAAACCCACGAAGATCGCCTGGCGCAGATAACCGATACCTCCGGTATCGAGGCGGCGTTTACTGCAGGCAGGTGCGCGGCGCTGCTGACCGTTGAGGGCGCCTCGTTTCTTGAAGGCTCAGTTGAGCCCATCAATCAGCTTGCGCGCGATGGCGTCAAAATGCTGACGCTTACCTGGAACGCGCAAAACGCGGTGGCAAGTGGGAGCACAGCGCCCGGTGGCCTCACCCCCTTTGGCGCACAGGCAATCCGCGCCCTTGAGGCGCAGCAGATTGTCATCGACGTCTCGCACCTCAACGACGAGAGCTTCTTTGACGTGGCGCGCGCCACGACGCGCTCCTTCGCGGCCTCACACTCAAACTCACGCGCCGTCTGCGACCATCCGCGCAACCTTACCGACGACCAGTTCCGCCTCATCTGCGAGCGTGGCGGCATTGTGGGGCTCAACTTCTTCAATGAGTTCCTGACGCCTGAGAGGCGCGAGGCCACCCCCAATGACGTGCTGCGCCACCTGGATCATTGGCTTGCCCTGGGCGGAGAGAAGACGATCGCCCTGGGCAGCGACTACGATGGCGCCGATGTCCCAAAGTGGCTGGACCCTTGCGACAAACTGGCTACGCTCTACTCGCGCGTCACACAAGAATTTGGCACACAAATCACCAACGATCTTTTCTACAACAACGCGCGCCGGTTCTTCACCCAGAGATAGCTGACTGACATTAGTCTAAATTGCCACCAGCCGCAATTTCGACCTCGGTGGCTGCATGCCTTGATAGCACTCAGCACCCTTTCTTGTCAGCTAGATTTGGTCACAGAGAGCATAAAGCTCACGGACGCCCTGACAAAGCACCATACGAAACTCTGCCCGATCTACAGTTCTTTCGTGAATATCCAGAGGCAAAAATCGTTTCATTTGCGCTCTGAATTCCACACCGTTAACAAGCTCTTCAAGCTGATCGGTAATTCGCGCCATCCCCTGTGCGAATGTTTCCTGTTCCCCGTAATCTGTTTCTTTTTTCTTTCGAAGCCTACAGGCTTCTTTTTTATCAAGATAAGGTCGGCGTGCAATCCAGTACATATCCCAGATATCACGGTAGCGGACATTTGCAGAACAAACAAAAGCCAGCAGTTTATCGGCCAGGATTTCTTCCAGACGCTCTGCAAAAACGATCACATCCGCATAGCTTGACGGCAAACCACGATAGTTAAGTTGCAGCATCTGCGCTTGCTTAGTATAGGCCGGGATTGCAGCAACTTCCAATTTGATTTTTTGAGTAGGCAAGTCGGGCCGCTCTGGTGTGGTGTTAATTCTGATACTCCACTTTTTTACCAACCCAGCAGTCTTTTTGGGTTCAACTACCCGTGTTTCCACCGCATACCTCTCGGGAAGTGCCCGTGTGATACAGTTTTTCAGGTCATCAAGATCAGTTGCGGCAAAATCGGCACCGCCTGCAAAATCAAGATCCTCACTGTAGCGCTCTGCCCCATAGCAAAGGCGCAAACAAGTTCCACCCTGAAATACAATATTTGAGAGAAGGCCAGAGTCCCCCATCGCCCGAAGGATTTCATAATGAAGAAGCTCTTTTTCTATGACCGGCAACATTGCCAGTTCACCGTTTTCAGTCGCAACCTGTCGAGCATAGGCAGCAAAATCAATTTTCACCATAAAGTTCCTCCTTATCTACCATTTCAAGGTTCCTCCCCGTAGAAAGAAGGTTAACATAAGCATAATGTTTACTGGCAATGGGAAGCACACGATCTTCATGATCCAGCAAATTCGCCCTGATTTCGCCCGCGTTGACCTTTGTATGCGTGAACTCGATAACCCCATAAGGGGTCTGGTACTCTCCGCTTTTGCCGGTGGTCATAAGAGTAATGCGATCAATAAGAATCTGCGAGATGACACCATATTGTGACAGCGCGCTTTCCAGACTTTCGTAGGTGATCTCACCCCGACGGAGATTGCGTGCAATATGCTTGATTGTTTCACCGTTGATATGGCTGCTCAAAGAAAAAATATATACCCCGTGAGCAACCCGTTTCATGACCCCACTTTTTACCAAACGCGCCAATGTCTGGTCGAACGTACGCCCCTGCTCATCAAACACAAGGCTTAAGTCGCGCTTGCGATACACATAGCGATCCTGGCGATCCCATTGATACAAAATTTTGATAGCTTCAGTTTGCTTCATACCATCTATAGTACACTCAAATACATCAGAAAGATACTATTTTAGTAGACTTTCAGGGAGAATCTTCATTGCCGGGAGTACTTATAGCGAACTCGCAGAAGAATACAACGAAGCAATCTGATGTTTTGGCATCTGCTATTTTAATACAATGCTCAGCGTCTAAATCTGGGCGATTGTCTGGATTCCGTGATGAAGCCTGCGTTGCGCATAGTCGCAGGACGCACATTGACGGGAGACTACAAGATACGGCGAAAGACTTCGTTGGCACAGAGCCAGCCACGCTGGGTGGGGCGGTAGTGGTGCGTGGACTCGTCGTAAGTGGCCAGGCCGTCGCGGATGAGGGTAGCAAAAACCTCTGCCTCCCCCGCTTCCTCGACGACTGACTTGCTGGCGCCGGAGGTCAGGCGCATGGTGAGCATGAGATCCTCGCGGCGGCGGGCGTCTGCGTCCAGGTGCTCGGAGAATGCCGCCTGGTCGCTGTCAAGCGAGCGAGTTGGGTCGGCCAGATAGTCTTCCAGGGTCTCGTGCAGGACAAAACGGCGGCGACCGCCGTCGGGCGTTGGCAGCATGGAGGCCGCTGAGGGGCCAAGACCCAGATAGGGCGCGCCGGTCCAGTAGGCCGTGTTGTGACGGGCCTCCTGACCGGGACGGGCGTAGTTCGATATCTCGTAGCGCGTAAAGCCGTGGGCCTCCAGCACGTGCTGCGCCTGCTCAAGCTGGTCGGCGGCGCGATCATCTTCAGTCTCAAGCAGCTCGCCGCGCTGCCATTGCAGGAAGAAGTCTGTGCCTGGCTCGATCGAGAGCGGATAGACGCTGACATGCGCCACGGGAGCGGCAGCAGCTTCTTCTAAAGTCGCGGCCCAGCCACTGTCGGTCAGGCCCGGCAGGGCGCACATGAGGTCGATCGAGGCGGCAATGCCCCGGTCGTGCAGCAAGTTGAGCGCCGCATGTACCTGCGCGGCGCTGTGACGGCGACCGAGGCGCGTAAGCAGCGTGTTGTCGAAGCTCTGCACGCCCAGAGAGACACGATTGAGGCCCAGTGGACGCAAAGCGTCGAGGGTTGCTGCAGACAGCGAGTCGGGGTTGGCTTCCAGCGTGACCTCGGCTTCGGGGTCAAGATCGAAGTTCGTGCGGAGGCAGTCCAGCACCGGCGCCAGGCGCGCGCCCAGAAGCGAGGGGGTGCCGCCGCCGAAGTAGAGGGTGCGCAAACGAGTGTCGCCCAGCTGTGGACGCAGAGCTTCCAGCTGGCACAGGAGCGCTTCGATATAGCGCGCGTGCATATCGGGAGTGGTGACGTTTGAGTAGAAGTCGCAGTAGCCGCAGCGTGACGCGCAGAACGGGACGTGGATGTAGAGGGAGCAGTCATTGCAGGGCCCGAGCGGTGGTGCGCCGGGGTCGGCGCACCCTACAGATCTCTGTTTATTATTGCCTTCTCCAGCTAATGCCTGCATGTTACCCGTTGAGACAGGGGGACGGTTCTCTTGTCTCATACGGATTCAAAGCCCTTACTCTTACGCGCGCATGAGACAAGAGAACCGTCCCCCTGTCTCATCCCCAGCAACCAGCTCTCGTAGTCATCGAGGAGAGTGGCTATGGCGTCAAAGGTGTCAGCCGCATTGACGCGGGCGCGAAAGCGGGTGGCGCCGGGGAGGCCGGCTGCGTAGGCTATCAGATGCTTGCGCAGACGGGAGGCGCGACTGTCGGCGTAGCACTCCTGCGTCAGACACACGTGACGCCGTATCAACGCAAAGCGCTCGGCGATGGTCGGCTCAGGAGCCTGCGCTGACCCTGCGCGCAACTGCGCGACTTGCCTGAATATCCAGGGGTGGCCAATCGCGCCGCGCGCTACCATCACGCCGGCAACCGGCGTGCGGTCCAGCATCTGTACTGCGCGCTGGGCTGTCAGGATGTCGCCGGAGGCAAACACGGGTATCTCCAGCGCTTCGGCCACGCGCGCTACGGCCTCATCGTCACTGGTCCCGTGGTAGAACTGCGCGCGGGTCCGCCCATGCACCGTCACAAGCGCCGCGCCTGCCTCCTGCAGACGCAGAGCGAAGTCCACCGCAATGTCCTCGCCTGCCTCATAGCCCACGCGCATCTTGACGCTCAGCGCCACGCCAGAAGGCGCCAGCGCCGCAACCATCGCGGCCACAATCGCGGCGGCCCCATCCGGCGTCTTCATCAGCGCCGAGCCCTCGCCGCGCTTGACCACTTTTTGCACCGGGCAGCCCATGTTGACGTCGATCAACGCCAGGTCAGCGCCCAGGCGCTCTGCCACGCGCGCCGCTTGCCCGGCCATGATCGCCGCATCGGCGCCAAACAGCTGCACGACCGCAGGTGTCTCGCCCGGCGACAGGCGCAGCAGGCGCTCAGAGCCACTGCCTTCAGGATTAAAATGCAGGCCTTTGGCAGAGATCATCTCCGTGCAGGTAAGGCCGGCGCCCTGCTCTTTGCAGAGCTGGCGAAACGGCGCGTCGGCTACGCCGGCAAGCGGCGCCAGCCACACGGGATTTTTCAGAAACGCGTCAATGCTCATGCAGAATCAACACCGGAGATACTGGATCCTGCGACGAAGCGCAGGATGACAATGGGGGTACTGGATTGCATGACTGTGCGCACAGTGCGCATAGTGCACTGGATTGCATGACTGTGCGCACAGCGCACAGCACGCGCAGCGCACTGGATTGCCATACTCGCTGACGCTTGCTGGTAGCAGACATTTTTCATGCTGGCTCGCGATAAAACGGGTCGTTATACCGGGCGATCGACCGCAGGGTTCTCCTCGAAAATCTTGTCATCAAGCTTTGACTCCATGTGCTCGGCCAGCATGCGCGCCGTGATGTCGGCCACGTTAACAGCCGAGTCAACGCCCATCACCGGCGTAAACACCCAGGCGTTCTTTGGGTTATTGACACGGGCCAGTACGCGACGCACACCGTATTCCATCTTTGCCAGGGTCGAGACGATCAGGTTCGTCTCATCGGCGCCGGTCACGCACACGACCGCATCCGCTGACCTGATGCCCGCGCGCTCCAGCACGCTGGGCTCCGCCGCGTCCCCATAGATCAGGTGGCTCGCGTCAACTTCGCCGCACAGCTTCTCATAACGCTCCCGCCGGTTCTCGATAAGCGTCGCGTCATAGTCATGCTCTAAAAAGCGCTGAGTAAGATACAGGCCGACTTTACCGCCGCCGATGATCAAAGTGCCCATTGTTACTTCACCCTCTCAACGCCGAGCATCTCTTGCAGTTGCCCGATCGAAACAATATGGGCGGCTACATAAAGCTGATCGCCCTCCTCAATAACGGTGTTTTCCATAGGAACCATGGTCTGGCCACGCCGCTCAAGGGCAACCACCTGGATCTCGCCCAGCACACTCAGGTCCTTAATCTTGTGGCCAACCAGCAGCGGTCGGACCACTACGTGAAGCAGCTCGACTCCGCCGTTACTGCCCAGGGTCTCGATCACATCAAGCTTTGAATAGCTGAGCATGTCAAGCGCGCGCCCCACCGCCCATGAAATCGAGCCGATCGTCTGGATGCCCAGGCGGCGGTATACCTCCGCTTTGGCCGGATCATAGAGGCGCGCAATAACGGTCGGCACCCGAAACACCTCGTGCGCGATACGGGCGGTCACGGCGTTGGTATCGTCGCTGGACGTACAGGCAGCCAGACCATCGCTACGATCAATGCCCGCCTTGGTCAGCGTATTGCGGTCAAAGCCGACGCCCTTGACTGTCAGGCCGCGAAAGCTTGAACCCAGGGCCTCGAACGCCGACTCATGAAGATCTATCACCGTTACTTCATGATTAGCCCGGTCAAGCGTACGGGCCAGACCCGAACCCATACGACCACAGCCGACAACAATTATCTTCATAGTCTATGCCTCACTTCCCTGGACGTTTCCGGCCGGGGCCGGTACCACTACTGTTGCTGCTCTTCCGCGCCGCCTGAGAAAGGCGCGCAGCAGCGCCTTACGTATCTCATCAAGCGCGAGTGTAAAGAACGGAATACAGATTAACACGAGCCACTCGGTAATTCCCAGCGGCGCCGTATGAAAGAGTCCATGCATGAATGGCGCATAGGACAACAGCATCAACAACCCGATCTCAACGCCTATGCCGATCAGAATCAAACGGTTCTTAAACATCGTACGCGAGAATGCGGAATTCGTCTCCGAGCGCACGCCAAAAACCACTCCTATCTGAGTAAAGACGATGCAGGCAAAGGTCATCGTTGTAGCCACCGCATATACCTCAGGCTTATATATCACATTGTTTGCAAAGGCAAAGCCAGCCAACCGGGCGCCAGGCCTCCAACCAGCCATCCACTGCACAAAGAAGAAGCCCGCCATACCAATCGTTGCTTCAACCATACCATACCAGGCAAACGCCTTAAACAGGAAGCTCTTATTAAAGATCCGTTCACTGCGCGAACGGGGCGGATTGTCCATAACCGCAGAACTCGGTTCTTCTGCCCCCAGGCCCATGGCCGGCACCATGTCCGTGCCCAGGTCTATGGCCAGCACCTGCATGATCCCCAGAGCCAAAGGCACGATTGCGCGGCTGAACAGATAAGTGATCATCGGGACTGCTTCTGATACGTTGCTGTTAAAAACATAGAGCGCGAATTTCTGAATATTTGAGTAAACCGCGCGACCCTCTTCAACCGCGCCCACGATCGAAGCAAAGTTATCATCAGTCAAAATCATATCGGCGGCCTCTTTGGCCACATCAGTGCCGGTAATCCCCATCGCTACGCCAATATCGGCTTTCTTCAGTGCTGGCGCGTCGTTGACGCCGTCGCCGGTAACGGCAACGATCTCGTTATTATCCTGCAGGGCGCTGACCACCTGGAGCTTTTGTTCAGGGGCGACGCGCGCGAAAATAACCTCGCCCTGCAAGGCTTCCTGTAAGGTTTGCTCGTCCATGTCCGCCAGCTCAGCCCCGGTGATAACATGCACGTCATCGCCAGTCACGATACCTATTTTGCGCGCGATGCTTTCTGCCGTCAGGCCGTAGTCGCCGGTCACCATAATGATGCGGATGCCGGCACGGTGGCATTTCTGCACCGCCCGGGCCACTTCCTGACGGGGCGGATCGACCATGGCGAGCAAGCCCAGAAAGACCATATCCTGCTCAATAAGCTGCGGCGTATACTCCGAGAAGGCTCGCGGCAGATCGGTGACCTTTGAGAGATCGCGCTCGGCCACCGCAAGCACACGCAAGCCCTGGCGCGCATAGGTGTCATTAGCAGCCATAGCAGCCGCGCGATCCTTGTCGCTTAAGGGGCAGAGCTTGCCGTCAACCAGCTGCTGCGTACACAGGTCCAGCACTTCTTTCGGGGAGCCCTTACTGTAAGAAATCAGCTCCCCGTTTACCTGATGGATGGTTGACATGCGCTTACGGTCAGAATCAAACGGCAACTCGCGCAGGCGCGGGGCAGAGCTTTGCAGCGCGGCCAGCGCTTTGCCGCCTTTCTCCGCAGCCACCAGCAGCGCCGCCTCGGTAGGGTCGCCCAGCACCGTAATAGCGGGGTGCTCTGCATCCGGCTCGACCAGACGCGCGTTGCAGCACAGCGCCGCAGCGCTCAGCAACTCCCCCAGATCGCCTGGCGCAAGCGCGCCTGCGCCGACGATCTCACCCTTCTTAGCATCATAGCCCACGCCCGTGACTTCCAGGTTATGACCTTGTTCCCACAGTGCATTGACCGTCATTTCATTTTGCGTAAGCGTCCCGGTCTTATCGGTGCAGATCACGGTGGTCGAACCCAGCGTTTCGACCGCGGACAGACGCTTGATAAGCGCATGTCGCTTGACCATGCGCTGCACGCCTAACGCCAGCGACAGGGTCACGGTTGGCAGCAAGCCTTCCGGAACAAACGCCACCGTCATGCCGATGGCAAAGATAAAAGCGTCACCCATCTTAATATGCGTGATCACCCGTGCCATAACAAAAAGTATCACGCCGATGCTGATCGCCAGAATCGTAATGGACCGCGTCAGACGGTTCATCTCTTTTTGCAGCGGGGACAGTTCGTCTTTGACGCCGAGCGTCATGCCCGCGATCTTGCCAAACTCAGTGTCCATGCCGGTTGCATAGACCACAACGGTTCCGGTGCCCGCAAACACCGTCGTACCCGCAAACACCAGGTCCGGCTGCTGTACGCGCGGCGTGCCCTCGCGGCCTACCCCGCGCAGCGTCTTGCGCACCGGGCGCGACTCGCCGGTCAGCGTGGACTGGTTCGCACGCAGATCGTTTGCCGCCACCACGCGCGCATCGACCGAGATCGCGTCGCCCTCTTCAAGCAGGACCACGTCACCCGGCACCAGCTCTTCTGCCAGGACCTTCAGCTCCTTGCCATCACGCATCACGCGCGCATAGCTGGGCAGCATCTTTTTGAGCGCCTCGGTGGCCTTGCTCGCCCGGAATTCCTGCCAGAAAGAGAAGCAGCCGTTGATAAGGTTGACCATCCAGACAGCTATGGCAAGCTCAGGCATCTTGCCTATCAAAGCGATGATACCGGCCACCCAGATAAGTATCGCCATCAGATGGGTAAAGTTCAGGAGGAATTTGACGATGAGCGGCTGCCCTTTGGTTTCCTTGAGCGCATTGGGGCCAAATTCGGTAAGCCGGCAAGCGGCGTCTTCGCCCGAAAGCCCGTGCGAGGTGCTTTTCAACAGCGTATAGACATCATCAAGAGGGAGGTCTGCCAACCCGTCCAGCGCCTCCGTGCTGAGGTCTGAGCCGACGAGCGTTTGTGGATTCATGATCCGTTTGTTCCTTTCGCCGCAAGGAGCGCTCAGTCCAGCTGGACAGAGAGCTACCTGACGCATTTACAAAGAGATAATATTAGTCCTCTTGCCCGCCCGGAACAATGTCTTTGCGACAGTGTAACAAGAGTTATGAATCAACTTTCAAAAGGACCATGAACGCTTCCTGGGGAATCTCGACCTGGCCGATGCTTTTCATGCGCTTTTTGCCCTCTTTTTGCTTTTCGAGCAGCTTGCGCTTGCGCGTGATGTCGCCGCCATAGCACTTGGCCAGCACGTCTTTGCGCAGCGCTTTAACGTTGGTGCGCGAGAGCACCCGGCTGCCCACGGCAGCCTGGATGGGCACCTCAAACATCTGGCGCGGGATGATCTCTTTGAGCTTTTGCGTGAGCGCCAGGCCGCGGCGATAGGCGTCATCCTTGTAGACGATGAAGCTCAGCGCGTCAACGGGCTGGCCCGCCAGCAGAATGTCGAGCTTGACCAGCTCGCTTGTCCGGTAGCCGGAAAATTCGTAGTCGAGGCTGGCGTAGCCCTTCGTGCGGCTTTTGAGCTGGTCGAAGAAGTCTAAAATCAGCTCTGAGAGTGGGATATCGTAGTGCATCTCGACCGTGTTGGGGCCCAGGTACTGCATGTTGGAAAATATCGCGCGCCGGCCCTGCGCCAGTTCCATGACCGCGCCAACATGGTCGGGCGGCACGAGCACCGTGGCTTTGAGGTAAGGCTCTTCGATGTGGTCGATGTCGTTGGGATCAGGCATGTCCTGCGGAGAGTGGATGGAGAGCATCGCGCCCTTTTTGGTAAAGACATGATAGGACACGCTGGGTGCGGTGGCCAGAAGCGAGAGATCGAACTCGCGCTCCAGGCGCTCCTTGATGACCTCCATGTGCAGCAGACCCAAAAACCCCACCCGGAATCCGAAGCCGAGCGCATGGCTGGTCTCCGGCGTGTAGTTCAGCGCCGGGTCGTTAAGCTTGAGCTTGTCGAGCGCGTCGCGCAGCTCAGGGTACTGGTCGCCATCAATGGGAAAGATGCCCGCATAGACCATCGGCTTGATCGCGCGGTATCCCGGCAGGGCCTCGGCCGCGGGGTGCGCGGTGGTAGTGATCGTGTCGCCCACCGTAACCAG
Organism: Coriobacteriia bacterium; assembly: GCA_009781115.1. GTDB lineage: Bacteria > Actinomycetota > Coriobacteriia > WRKU01 > WQUG01 > WQUG01. The sequence continues at coordinate 11,481 of WQYT01000021.1, read as the reverse complement.
CGCCGGGTCCTTGAGGCCCGTGATCAGGTAGCCGACCTCGCCGGTACCCAGCGCCTCAAGGGGCTGGTTGGCGGGGCGGCGCACGCCGACCTCCTCGACTTTTGCGGTAGCGCCGGTGGCCATCATGGAGATGTCGGCCCCTTGCGTGACGCGGCCCTCCATGACGCGGATGAGCGCCACCACACCGCGATACTCGTCAAACCAGGAGTCGAAGATGAGCGCGCGCAGTGGAGCGGTGGTCCGGTCGCCGCCCTCTGGGGCCGGGATGCGCGTGACGACCGCTTCAAGCACCTCGCCGATGCCCTCGCCCGTCTTTGCGCTGACCAGCAACGCGTCTTCTGCCGGGATGGCCAGGCCCTCCTCGATTTCTGCGCGCACACGATCGGGCTCGGCCGAGGGCAGGTCGATCTTGTTGATGACCGGGATGATCTCAAGGTTGGCATTGATGGCAAGCAGCGCATTGGCAACGGTCTGCGCCTCGACGCCCTGGGCCGCGTCAACCACCAGGATGACGCCCTCGCAGGCCTGCAGCGAACGGCTGACCTCGTAAGTAAAGTCAACATGGCCGGGGGTATCGATCAGGTTGAGCTCATAGGTCTGCCCGTCTGCCGCCCCGTAGAGCACGCGCACGGCCTGGGCCTTGATCGTGATGCCCCGCTCGCGCTCAATATCCATGCTGTCAAGCAGCTGGTCCTGCATGTCGCGCTCCTGGACGGTGTGCGTGAGCTCAAGAATGCGATCGGCCAGCGTAGACTTGCCATGATCAATATGAGCAATGATCGAGAAGTTCCTGATGTGAGTGGTATCTGCCATAGCTTTTTATTATAGCCGAGCCAGGAAATCGAGCGCTGTCGTGGCAGGCGGACGCTCATTGCCCCGCGCGAAGCAAACTAACAGACGTTAGCTGGCGAACACTCCGAAGGTGCTCGCTCACGGCATTTTTGTGCTAAGACGGGGCGGTATGTTATAGTAATCTAGCTTGACAGCAGAGAACTACTGAAGGAGAACGTACGTGGCAAACATAAAAAGCCAGAAGAAGCGCGTGATAACCAACGAGAAAGCGCGCCTGCGCAACCGCTCGCTTCGCGCGGCGCTCAAGACCGCGGCCAAGAAGGTTCACGCCGCAGTGGACGCCGGGGATAAAGAGGCGGCCCTTGCCGCCGCTCAGGCTGCCAGCCGTGAGCTTGATCGCGCGGTCACCAAGGGCGTCATTCACAAGAATCAGGCGGCTAACCGTAAGTCCGGCCTGATGAGGCTTGCCAACAGCGCCGACGCCACGACTGCCGAGGCTGCTGTTGCCGCTCCAAAGAAGGCGGCCCCCAAGAAGCCCGCCACCACCAAGGCGCCCGCAAAAAAAGCTGAGGAGCCTGCCGAAGAAGCCAAGCCAAAGAAGGCTCCCGCCAAAAAGGCGCCAGCGAAGAAAGCTAAAGCAGAGGAGTCTGCCGAGGCCGAGGAGTCCGACAAGTAGTAAGTCCTCGAAAACAGCACGCAGTAATGAGCCCGCTTCACGCGGGCTCATTTGTTACTGGCAGAAATCGATGATCCAGCGCTCAAAGGCCAGGCTCTTGAGGTTATCAGGGCTTGATTTTATAGCCAGCTCCACTTCAGAATAGGCACAGAGCGCCTCCCTGAGCTTACGCGCCTTGAAGGCACGCGCCTGTTGCAAGATCGACTTCGTGCGCCAACGAAGATTGGCGGGCAGCTTGAGCTCCTCGATAAGTTGGTCTGCCGGGTTGAGGACGCCTTCGTCAAGCAGTGAGCGGGCCACAATAAGCTGGCGCACGGTCCGTAGCGCCATGGTTCCCAGCGCTGGCAGCGACAGGCCCTGGTCAAGCGCGCGCCTGACCAAAACGAGCGCTTCACCACATCGGCGCTCGGCAAGCGCGTCGGTGAACTCCCAGCCTTTTACCTCCGCCGAGGCGCCGATGACCTCAGCGATGACCTTACGCGTTACTTTCTTTTTGGGCGTAGCCTCCAGATAGGCCGCTATCGTTGCGACTGCCGTAGAAAGCGCGCCCAGATCCTCGCCGACCAGATTGATTAGCGCCTCAGGAGACGGGACGTCGCAGTCCAGCCCGCGCTCGGCGAACAGGCCCCTCACAACGCCCGGTAGCTCGCGGCGCGCCGGCGCCTTGCGGTCAAGCACCGTGCCCTGGGCGGCTATCGCCTTATAGAGCCTAGTACTGCGATTGAGCTTCTCGCCCACCAGACAGAGTATCGTTGTTGGCGAGGGCGCCTGCGCATAGCCCGCCAGCAGATCGAGCGCCTCCTTGTCGAGCTTCTCTGTGCGCGTGACCACCACCAGGCGCAGCTCCGAGATAAAGGGCAGGGTGCTGGCCGCCGCTACGATCTCGGTCGGGTCGGCCGTCTCAGCGTCGAACTGCTCGTAGTTAAAGTCGAGGTCTGTGCCCATATCGCGCAGACGCACACGCAGGCGGTCAAGCGCCTGATCGCGCAGGAAGGCCTGCTCGGAAACAATGAGATACAGCGGTTTAAGTTCAGTCGGAGCCATGCGTACTATCTTAGCGTATCAAGCGGCGCCGACGCTGCCCCGTCATTGTGCGCACTGCGACTGCGCGCAGCGCAGGCTCCGTCGCAGAATCCAGTATCAAGACAAAATGATCAACGATGCCGCTACTTCTCCAACCCGTACTTCTGGATGATCTCGGTCGTAGTGGGCTGCGAGGTGTCACCGAAGTAGCGATCGATCAGATAGAGCGTGCGGTTTTTGGTCATCTCTGCTAATCTGGAGTTCTTCGCTTGGTCCGCTCTTTCTGCGTTGTCGATACCCGTCTCTTTCATCCAGTTCTGATAGGCAAACGTACCGTTTTCATCACGAACAGTGATCCATTGCTTTTCATCTTTACGGAGCGTATCCATTTGATCTGCCGGAAGCTTTTTCTCCAGTAGGCTGTAGACCTTGTTCAGCTCTTTATCCCAACTTTGATAGTAAGCAACCTCCAGGTTATCCGCCTCTAAGGTACCCGCAGTTGCATACGCATCATTACTTTCAGGATCATTGAGAGCGCTGTTGGCAGCAAGCCCATCAAGGTATTTTTGTCGAGCCACCAAGTCGGCATTCGACAAAGCTGGCTTTGGATCGATTGAGACTGAACGATCAGTTACCCATTTTGCTATCTGGCTATCGGAATAATCGTACCAATCGACTTGACTGTCCATGAGCGTGCTTGCTGCTTTTTTGTAGGCGTCCTCAGTAAGAGGCACATCATAGAAATAATAGTGGACTGGCATACTGCCAGCACTAGACTCGGTATATGCCTGATCGGTCATGTCGAAAGTATCTCCGAGGAAGCGTAGCTTTGAAATACTATTATCTAAGGCGCCACTGGAACCGGAAAACAGGCCAGTCTTTGTTATTTGCTCAATTCCGCGATTCCCGTATGAGGCGCCATACACTTTTCCATTTTGATAATGCAGTATTTCATAGAACTCAGGATAATCATCCGATATCTCTGCGATCACTTCAGGAACTCCGTCCCCATCCATATCCACAACAGCTAACCTCGCAAGACGAATTCCACCCCCACTTGAACCGCCAACATCCTCTTTAACAACATCACTTATGTACATCGCCGTATTAGTATCATTTGTGCTCAACAGCGTAGTCTTTCCGAGCAATACATCACCCAGAGCTCTCAAAGCGGTTGTCCTGCGCTGCTCTAACGCAGCAGAATCAGACAAACCTGTCTTGGCTGAATTTGAAACGGGGGCTTTCTTCCCGCATCCCGCAATGGCCAGTAAACAAATTGCCAGACAAACGATGACGACTTTTTTCATGAGCTTCTCCTTATCATTACCAGCTTCAAGTTACTTCTTTAGTCCGTACTTCTGGATGATCTCGGTTGTTGATGGCTGTGAGGTGTCGCCGAAGTAGAGGTCGATCAGATGGAGCGTGCGGTTCTTAGTAACGTCACCAAGAGTAAGATATTTATCCAACTCAACTGAGTAGGTGTAGGAACCTCTTTGATATTCCTGAACATGAGCCGCATTCGTATCGCGAACCGTGATCCATGCTTGCTCATCCTTGCGAAGCGCATCCATTTGGTTTGTGGGCAATTTTTTTTCTAACAGGCCATAAATCTTATTCAGTTCCTTATCCCAAGCTTGATAATATTCTGTTCTCGCTCTCTCGGGTGTCAGAGAGTCCATCACTGGCAGAGCCGCACTGAACGCAGAGAGCTCAGAAAGCCCGTTAAGGTAGTTTTGCCGGGCAACCAGATTCGCATTCGGTATGACAGGCTTCTGATCTGCCGACGCTTGGCGATTCGTAATCCACTTTGCTATATTAGCCTCAGAAAAAGCATGGCTTGGGGCAGAATCTCCCACTGCCTTATCTATCTGTCCAGAACAAAGATCAGGTGGCACAGGGACATCATACATATAAAAGGAAATTGTGTTCCAATTATCATTTGCTTGAGAAAACATGACCTTCGTCGTATCCAAATGCACACCAAGAAAACGTAATTTTATAACCGTGTTATCTCGCGCACTGTCCATGGTTCCACATAGGCCATTTTTCGCAAACGCACCTGATCCCAAAGCCAGATCATTGGTAACAGGCTGGAAAAGATAGCCGTCAACTCTTCCGCCACAGTAGCGCAGGATCATGGACTGTTGGTCATTAATAATCGGCGAGGATAGTTTCGCTTGAACGATTACTTCAGGCACACCATCACCATCCACATCAAGAACCTGGAAACTGGTCATTCGATAAGTGCCCTTCTCTGCATTTGCCCCAGTATCATCGACACTTAGATTCTTTAGATAGATGCTTGCCCCTGTGTTGATATTGTAGTACTTGATATAGCAAAACTTCGCTTTGTTGAGCATCACGTCGCTGAGGGCCTTCAGGGCGACTGACCGGCGTTGTGCCAGAGCGGCAGCTGATTCAGCTGCGCTCTCCGTTGGGATATCTGACTTCTTGGCAGCGTTTGAGGAAGTAGGCTGAGTTGCGCTACTTGAAACGGGCGTCTTCTTTCCACAGCCCGCTACGAACAGCAGACAGGCAGCCAGACAAACGATAACGACTTTTTTCATGGATCCTCGTTTCTTTTCCACTACTGCTCTCCCGTCATTATACTCTGCTCTTTGCAGGTCCCTTCATCCTGAGTTTTTTCTTCAGGGCTTCGGCCAAAGTGGCACTGAAATTAATGTGGGCGGCTTTTGCGGCTTCATTCAGCCAACCAGGAATCGTAAGGGTCTTCTTGACGGCCGTCTCATCGAGTAGTTTTCGATAGGCTGTAAGATCAGCGAGAACAAGCGACTTGGTCTCCCCCGGCTTAACAAGCACTTCATCGAGCGACGTCGGAGACGGAAGTGGCTTACCAAGATCTTGATAGGTCACACACATGATCGAGATCGCGTCCTGCGCCATGTAAAGAGCTTCTGTAAGATCATCACCTTCAGTAAGGCCATCATTAAAATCAGGGATCGTCACAAGATAGCCGCCCTCGTCTAATAGTTCTTCTAGTTTAACAGGGTACGTTACTTTCATTGCTGCTCCTTAATTAGCATTATCTTAATTTCCATTTCCTGATCAAATCATTGGCTAGACGTTCTTTCACCTCATTGTGTCGAGGTATCTTATCCACGTTCTCACCGTCAGTCCAGATTTCATGGTTTGCGCCATGTCTCAGGAAATACCAGCCATTCTTTTTGAACAGCTTTTCGAGCTTTCTTCGTTTCACCGATGCTCCTTTCTAGTATACGTGTATTACACGTGTTATTCAATGGCCCTATCCGGCTAGAACGGAACGACTACCGCGCCGTCAAGGTCGGTGCGCTTGTAGGGGATGTTGTGCTTTTGCAGGAATTGCAGCGTGACCGGCTTGGGGTGGCCGTAGCGATTGTTCAGGCCACAGCTGATGACTGCCTCCTCGGGCGTCAGGCGATTGAGCAGCACGTCGCTCAGCGAGATGGCGCTGCCATGATGCGGCGCTTTCAGCACATCGATATGGGTGATGCCAGCCGCAACTACAGCTGCGCGCACGGAGGGTTCCTCCGCATCGCCTGAGGTCAGCAGCGTATCGGTGGGCACGGGGTCCTGGTCGTCGGGCAGCTCATCGGCCAGCAGCGTGGTCAGGCAGGACTCGTTTGCATCAGGGTCGCGCACCGCAGCACGCGGCCAGATCGCCGTGACTTTGATGCGCCCCAGCATGAAGCTCTGCCCAGCCAGAAGCCCGGTAAGCGGCACACCCAACCGCGCGGAGATCGCCTCAAGCTTGGTCGAGCTCTGCGCCCCCTGCGACACATAGAGGTGCGTGATATGAAACGAGCGGTCAAGCGCGCTTGCTCCCCCAATGTGATCAGCATGGCCGTGTGTGAACAAGACGAAGTCAAGACGGGTGACATTCTGCTGCCGGAGCTGCTCTTTAAGCGCGGTCGGACTCGGTCCCGTGTCGATCAGCCCGGTATGACCCGCGTCACGCACCAGCAGCGCGTCGCCCTGCCCCACGTTTAAGACGACCACGCCGCGCGTCTGCTGCGTCTGTCCGCCCCGCGTCGCAAGCGGGACGGCTGCGACAAGGACGATCACCGCCATCACGCCGGCAGCAACCATGCGCGCCCGGCGCCGCGTCGGGCGCACCCAGAGCGACCAGAGCAGGACCACCAGCACGCACAGAGCTACCAGAGCCACTGGCGGCAGCGCGCTGGCCGTAAGCGCCGACCAGGGCTGCTGCGATAACCAACCATTCAAATGCTCGAACACCACCCCTACCATCAGAGCTGCCCGGAAACATATCTGGGCGGCCCTCTCAGAAACAAGACACACCATGATACCAACCAGACCGGACACCAGCATCACGGTGAAAAGCGGCGCAAGCAGCAGATTGGCGAGCGGCGCAGCCAGAGAGACGACCCCGAACAGTGCGGCAGAAAACGGCAGGACCGCCAGATTGGCGGCAATCGTCGTGCCAAAGCCCTCGGCAATGAGCTTGCCTGCGCGCGGCAACAGGCACCGCAGCCAACGCCCAAAGTAGCCGCCAAAACAGACAATACCTGCCACCGCGGCCAACGAGAGTTGTACGCTGAGCGAGGTCGCCAGCAGCGGATCTGCCAGCAGCATCACGATGAGGCTCAAGGCAAGCGCAGAAAGCACGTCAGCGCGCCGACGCATCAGCAGCGCAAGCAGCGCGCAGGCAAGCATCCCCAGCGCGCGCACGGTCGTCGGCTCGCAACCGGTCAGCAGAGTGTAGAGCCCCGCGACGACCAGCACCACCAGCGCCGCGCGGCGCCGGCTCAGGCGCGTGCAGCGCAGCGCGAAGTAGCACAGCGCCGCAAGCAAGGCCAGATGAGAGCCGGACACAGACAGAAGGTGGATCAGTCCCGTGCGTTGCAGTGCCGTTTGCAGCTCGCTGCCCTCAAAACCTCGCTTGTCCCCCAGCAAGGCGCCGCAGAGAAAGCTCCTGAGCTGGGCGCTGACCGGAAAGCTGGTGCGCGTGCTGCGGATCACGCGGCCTGCGCGCGCGCGAAAGCGCAGCACGACGCCCAGGGGACCGCGCTGCCACGTGACAGGTCCTGCGCGCGCAAGCTCCATCGTCGCGACTACTCCCTGATTTAAGAGAAATACCCGCTTTGCGTCCGGCACGAGCGCCCGTGGCACGCCGGAAAGCGTGAGTTCCTGGCCTCGCTCCAAGGTGATATCTTCTGCGCTTGAGAGTTGCAGGCGCAGTCCGCGTAGGCGCCCCGACGTCACAGCCGCCAGCACGCTTGAGCCGTAGACAGAGGTGCGTGAGTCCTCCGTGATGCGCACGGGGACCCGCGCGTAGTGCGCGGGGCTGAGCGAGCGAGTCTGTGTGAACAGACCTGCGTAGCGCAGCGTGCCCAGCGTGGCGCCACAGGCAAGCATCAGGAGCACCAGCAGGCAGAAGCGTGCTGGCGCGCGACGCCGCAGGGCGGTGGCGGCAAGCGTGACAGCCAGGAGCGTGGCAGCTGCGCCGATTGCATACGGGCTCCGGACAAGCGATGAGAGCAGCGCGGAGGCGGCGGGCAGCTTGCCTGCCAGCCAGGCGCGACGCGCCACCGCAGCCGCCATCAGTTCGCCTGACAGCAGCGCCAGCAGCAGCCAGAGCAGCAGCGGGATCTGTGGCCGCGGCGCCGCGCGCACCTGCTGCCATTTGGGGAGCACGGTGACGGGCCGCGGTTTTGCCTGCCGCTGCTCTGCGCCTTTCATGTCATCAGCGCGTTGTGACAAGGTCCTTGACCGCGTCATATTTCTTTGGGCCGATGCCGGAGACCCGCATCAGGTCCTCCGGCGAGGCAAATGGTCCGTTGGCCTTGCGATCCGCGATGATCTTTTGTGCGGTGGCAGGCCCGACCCCCGGCAGTGTTTCAAGCGTGGTCTCATCAGCCGTGTTGAGATTGATCTTGCCGTCTGCCGTCTGCGCGGAACTGCCGCCTGCGGATGCGGAGGCGGACGCCACGTCCCCGTCTGCCGACGCGCTGACCGCGCCGTTCTGATCGACCACCACGTGCACCGTCACGGTAGTCTCTGTCCCCTGCGCCGGAGCCGGGGCAGCAGGTGACGAGAGGGCGCCGCCTGCGCCGCCTGTCGCAGCCTTCTGTGCAGCCGCATCCGGCGCCCGAAAGACTCCGCTGCGCGCAAGCCCAAAGCCCGCCACTGCGGCAAACAGCACTGCCGCTATCAGCGCCGTGCGCCCCTTGAGCTGTCGCAAGCCAATCTTGCGCGCCAGCTCGTCACACAGATGGCGCGCCCGCAGCTCCCACTTGTTGGGGCGCCGCGGCGTCGTAGTCAGATAGCGTTCATAACGTGGATTATCCATGGGAGGCCTCCGCTCATCGGTCGTTACGTGCGACGAGCCTAGCAGAGACCCCTTACCAGATTCTTACCCGAATCTTACCAGCAACACGCGCAAAACCCCTCGCAAGCCCCTGACCTGCGGGTTTTCATTTGGGAGCAGAATGCGCATTCACAAAAACTCCAGAATCAGACCGCACCCACCAGCAAGCCTGGATCGATACGCCTCAGCCCAGAAAGAAAAGATATTCTTTTATGGAGGCAGCCCTCAGGGCCATCAAGGCCCTTCGGCCCGTATGTTCATGCGCCCAGCCATGCCGGTTCTGTCTTGCAATCTGCTCTGGCGCCAGCTATTACGGTTCTGCCCGGCAGAGCCCATGTAGGGCACGACGACCCCGGCGTGCCTCCGGTACTGGGCACCGAGTCGCAACTCACGCGTAGCGCGCGGGGACCCGGCGCGCCTCCGCCCAGAGTGGCTCCACCCCAAAGCCGCAAAGCGCTCGCCACTCTGGAACAGCCCGGCCAAGACAAAGCGAGCTGCTCCAGAGTAACGAGCGCCACAAGGCCCCCGGTGACAAAAGGGGTCTAACCCCTTTTGTCACCGTCACAAGGAGCCGAGTGGCAGCCTGCCTCCAGGGGGAAAAGAAGCAGGCTGCCCGGTTGCGGGGAGCAGCTCGTTGTTAAGGTGAGGTACAAGCTGCTCCCCAAAGGAACCTGTGATAAGAAGCAATGAAGGGTTGCCTCTGGTCACCAAGATAGAGAAAACTTACGGCACCAAGAAACCTGTAGGTGCTGAGCCGGTAAGAGTATTAACTCCCTGCCCATTGACCGTAACTCCGGCTGGCCATGTAGCGGGACTTACCGGGCGGTTGCCAATATCAGTGTCGGGCTGCACCCCAACTCCTGTGAAGGAAATCAAATTTGGCAGGTATGATACATCGGTAAGGCTAACCTTCAAGAAGGAAGGACTAGTAGGAGTTCCAAGTTGACCAATGATGTCACCAAAAACCCCCGTGGGCGAACCAGAAGGTCCGATAATCTGCTCATAGTTTCGTACATTATCCAGAGCAATGGTTTGCCCATTAGGTGACGTAATCATGTTTACCCAACCAATAATTCCACCACAACCAGTACCTGAGAGAGCACCTGCGTTATAACTATTTGTGATAGTAAGAGTGCCTGCGTTAGCTTGTGAGACATAGACAAGACCACCAACAATCGCATTGCCCGTAATCGCACCCGTGTTATAACAGTTGTTGATAATGCCACCGCCCGGAGAAACCTGAAGCACCAAACCAGCTGCCACACCCGTACTATTAACAGGTGTATCACTGTAGCAACGATACAAAGTACCTCCATTACCCAAGCCAACCACAAACGCAGATCCGCCACTTGTAGCTACAACGCCGCCCTTACGTCCAAGATTCTGGACAGTGCCATAAGTAAGGGAAGAAAAGAGTGCCGAGTTTGAGTTTAAGCCTTCAATTACATGGCTCCCGCCATCGAAATTGCCTTGAAAAGCACCGCCAAGCAAATTGCCAGACAGTAGTGCATCTGCGCCATCGAAATTCATATCCGCAGTCAGCTTGAAATAGGTGGCATAGCCAGAGTTAGCGCCTTTATTAGTAGCAAATTTCTTCAACTGACGGATACTGCTGATCTGATAAGGCATACCTTGGCTTCCATTGCCACCTGCATACTCTGGTGCTGGCTCAACATCATCCCAAGAGGTGACACCAAGCAAAGTCAGCTTGGTGACATAAGGATGAGCTTCAGCAGAATAGGTAGGTGGGTCTTGCACGCTTACCTCAAAAGTCGTGGTCATGGTGTAAGTAGCACCTACGGCAATCGTACGACCAGTGCCATCCTGCAAATCAAGAGGATCGGCACCGGGATTCAGACATGAGACAGTTGCCTGAACCGTAACTGTTCCTACAGTATCTCCAGCAGTAAGTAGGCCCGCAGAAGTCAAAGTACAGCCCAAGTCAGATCCCTGTATAGCATAAGTAGCACCCTGAACATTTATACTCGATGAGGCAGGGGCAGTTCCAACACTCAATACTGTTTGCACACCCTTATTAACCGTGATAGGCCCATAAGGAGAAATGCTTGTAGGCCGAAAAGATTGTAAAATGCTGGTTACCTGCACGTTCACGCTTCCTGTCGCAGAAGAACCATCGGCAGCGATCACATAGAAAGTATAGGTAGCATTAGTAGACGCAGTAGGGCTAACTGCTAGCTGGCCACTTGAACTAATGGTGATATTGCCGACAGAGTTATCGACAAGTAGATAGCGCAAAGGCTGTGCAGATGCCTCCTGTGAAGGATCATAGAACTCAACTTGTATCGGAACGTTAGTCGCGCCCGGAAGCTGACTTGGTATCGGCAACACCCTGAACTTAATAGCCCGCGTAGCAACTGAAGGCCATGTACGCGTCTGTACCACGTCACCATCGCCACCCGGAAGCGTACTTGCATCAGGAGTAATGATAACAAGGTCATTGACCGTGTTGATATAGGTAGTGTTATCAGTCTTGATATAGGGCAAGCCATCCTGTCCCGTTACCATCGGACCTTCACCTACGGGACGATTAGGATCTCCTGTTGGTGTATACAGATATGTAGGCGGAGTTGTCGTAGGGGTTCCGTCAGCATTTACTTCTTCAAAGACCAAAGGATTAGCAGTAGCTTTAGCAAATGTT
>WQYT01000020.1 GCA_009781115.1 Coriobacteriia bacterium | reverse complement strand
TGTTCTGTTTATGGGTGCAAGGCTTTTTGGCTTATTTGCTCAATACTCATGCACTTATTATAGCAGAATATGGCCTTTACGCTTCTCTTACCTGCTAGTTTTAGGTTACGGAGAAGTCTCTACTTACTCCCCTACCTTGCATCCTTGATGCGCATGACGATGCCGATCTGGCGCTCGGGGGTGACATCGGGGGTGACGCGGTTGATCTGCGCTTCAAGTGCGTCTCCGTGGCCAAAGGACAGCAGTTTGCTGAGGATGCTGTTATGCGCTTGCGGGATGTGTAGCCAAGCTTCTTGCCCTGGTAGCTGACGCCAACCGCCGAGTTGTCGTGGGGGTTATCCGGCTCTGCCGCAAGCTCCAGGGGGGTTCCGACTTTCAGGCCGCTGAACACCTGGACGCCTTCGTGATAGGCAAAGCCGCTTAAATGGCAACTGACGATATTCCTGCTTGGGGTGTACATGATGCGCCCCTTTTCTTGTTGGTTCTGTTCGATAAGAGTGGTGTTGCAAACAGCCCGGACAAGATCAGGCACACAGATATACACCCACACAAATCACCTCAGATCACAGGACTGAAAGCTGGCATCCGCTCCCATTTTTTATTATTGCCGGAAATATAGTCCCTATCTTCATGGATTTCTTAATCGGGCATCAGAGACGTTTTCTGATTAAGAATCATCACTACCGCCGTCTTTTGGCTCATAGAAGTAGTCGACTTCTCTTTGTGACTCACTTGCAGGAAGCATTTTGCGGCGCTCAAGCCGCTCTTGCGCATCTAACATGATCTCATTAATTTTGCGCTCAAACTCATCCTTTGGCGGCATCGCCGTCCAAAACTCCGCGACAGCTATCCCCGATTTGTCCATTTCCAGTAATTCTAATGTTCCACGATTTGCGTGTGGACATAAAATCAACCCGACCGGTTCATTCTCATCTGCCTGACGCTCGTATTTATTCAGCCACTTAATATAAAACTCCATCTGCCCTTTAAACGCGGGGCGGAATTTCTCCAATTTCAATTCGACGGCTATAAGCCGCTTGAGAACACGATGATAGAAAAGAAGATCCAACACGTGGTCATCGTCATCAAGTATCATCCGCTTTTGACGTTCTACAAACGTGATGCCATGACCAAACTCCAGAAGAAAGGACTCAAGATCTGCAAGTATCGCCTTTTCCAAATCTGCTTCCAGGTAATTGTCCTTCAACCCTAACGTATCAAGCAGGTAGGGATCTTTAAATACGTTATGCGGTACCGATGACTGCAACGTCAGATGTGAGTCTGCTATTTCGCGTCTTTCGAACGCTTTACGTGAGATCTGTCGTCGCAACTCACGTATCCCCAAATGCCGAGTTATCGCATCTTGCGTATAATACCTGAACGCATCGTCCGACTTCAGGGGCAGCAATGCTATGAAGTGTGACCAGCTCAATTGTTGTGCCAGTGGAACAACAGTCTCAACATCGGGAAACCGAGCAGCAAATCTTATCATTCGGGTTAGATTCGAGTACTCAAAACTACTACCGTATTTGGTTTGCAATTGTTGTGACAGCGTCACAACAATTCGCTTACCGTACTCTGCGCGCTCGTCATCAAGTATGACTGAGCCAACAAGATGGCCGATCTCCCAGTACATCAGTGTGACTTCAAGATTTGCATAAGACCCAGCGCGAAACTTGCGATTCTCAATGATTGCTGATGCTCGGTCAAAAAGCTGATTCTCGTCAAAGATGATCTCAGAATTACTGCTCGTCATCATTGCTCGCCCCCTCACTTTCAAGCATGATCACATCACGACCGCTATCCAGGCGACCAGGCAGATCCCTGGCGTTCAGGCTGCTGACCGCAGATTTGCCGGTGCTTTTCTCAATCTGCTCGCGAGCGACTTTTGCGACAGTCGCACCCTCGTGTGAAACTTCTGCGCTCTCATCGAATCCGTCCGGGCAACGAACCGCTGATATGTCCGTTGCAGCAACCTCGGCAAGCATGTTCAACACCAGTTCAGTATTGGTCATGTTGTCACGCAGACCCTCCTTTTTCAGGCCTTTGTACTGTTTGTACTCGCGCGTGTTCATACCACTCCAGGTGCAGCTCATCAGATCGGTCAGCATCGCATATTCCTGGCCTCGCTGGACACCTGCTTTGTCCCATTCGTCTGTCAGGGCCTTGCGCACTTCAATAGACTTGATCCGTTGGTTGATCCAATTCTCGCTGTAGCCCAAGCGACGATAATTCTGGATGGCGCGGTCGATGGACAACTCGGGATCAACCGTCTCATCCAATCGCTCGCTCCCTACCTGGGCAAGCCAGAGCTTGAAGGGCTCTGCTTTCTTGCTGGGGATGGATTGAATGAGGCGTAGGAGCTGCTCGGTAGTGACGACATCAGTCAGGCGCATCTTGCCGTCTCGCGCCTGTAGTTTCAACTGGTGACAATTTGTCACCGTTTCATTCCCCTCATCTTTCAGACGCTGTTTCAGCTTATTCCAATACTTCCGTGCCTTCAAACCATCCGGCTGATCCGTCAGCACCATCACCACGTCAACAACTGAGAAATACCACTCTTCGCTCTCTGCGTCCCACTCGTGGCGCACTTGTTGTCCCTCAAATAGTTGGATCTTGTCTTCCATGTCACGCTCCTTCGATGTTGATAACGATGGTATCGATAGCAGCGCGCAGCTCTGGCTGGCGAGCAACGATCCGGGTTGCCCCGGCGTTAAGGTTCCTTTTGTCTATTGTACCCCAAAGTCCGCACAAATGTGCGACTAATAAGTCCAGTGGTTGATTTTTGCAGCGGTGTTGCGGGTTTTACTGTCAGCTGGCTGTTGCCAGCTGACTGGATTGCTTCGCTTGCGCTCGCCATGACAACGGAGGACAGCCTTTGCCAGTCGGGCAATGCCAGCTGACCGAGTTGCAGCGCTCGCGCTCGCGGCAACGGCTGAGGACGATTGTCCCCCGGCCAACCACCCAACCAGCCGGCCAGCCAGCCCGGCCAACCAACCAGCCAGCCAACTCCCGTGCCTACAGCTCGTAGTCCAACTCGATGATCATCTTGTCGTCGCGGGCATAGTAGCGGCCCGTGCCGGTGATGCCCGCCAGGTCGCCTGCGCCGGAGTCCGACTCGATGCTCAGATCGCTTGCGGGAGTAAAGTCTGCGTACGCGCCGCGGTCAATCAGGGCAAAGCTCCCGGTCTGCTCCCCCAGAGAGCCTTCAAACAACATGAAGCCTACGTAGGTCGTCGGTGCGCCCTCGTCCTGCGTGCCTTCTGTGCCAACATCTGCGCAGTACATCAGGTACTCGACGGTAAGCTTGCCGGCGATCTCTCCGCTTGCCTCATAGACAACCGAAGCCCGGGCCACCGACATCTGCTCCGGAAAGCCCTCGACCGGCTCCTGATCCCAGTGCGCTACCGTAAATTCACCTTGTACTTTCATGTAAATCCTCCTGTTCAGAGCGGCGGCACGACACGCCACGCGCCACAAGCTAGTTCTTCTGCAGCACCGCCGCGCGACTGATCGAGACCTTGGGCCGCTCTACAAGCGTAAAGCCCTGCGCGATGATCATCTCCAGGCTGTCCTGGAATTTCTCCTCGCTGACGTGCCCGTTGGGCTCCACAAAAAGGAGCTTGCCTTCTGGCGCAAGCGCCTCGTGGACTTCCTGGATCAGGCGCTCAGGGTCGCCAACTTCATGCAGCATCCAGTAGATGAGCGCAACACCCACACTCCCGCTGTATTGCTCGATACCCAGACTGTCGCGCGCACACTGATGCAACACGATGTTGGTCACGCCGGCTTTCTGCGCGCGCGCCTTCAAGCCCTCCAGCATCTCAGGCTGCAGATCAACGGCAATGACCTGGCCGTCTTCGCCTACCATGTCCGCCAGCGGCAGCGTCAAAAAACCCATGCCGCTGCCGATATCGGCCACGGTCATGCCGCTTACCACGTAGCGCTCAAGCAAACGCCGCGGGTTATTGAACAGCTTGCGCACAGGCCCAGCCAGATGCGACCCATGCTGCCAAGGGCACACGTCATGGCGCTTTTCCATACAACACACCTCTCCTAACGATAAACTACCCCACAGCAGCGACTGCGGAGTATCAACTCAGGCAGACCTGGATTCTGCGACGGAGCCTGCGCTACGCGCAATCGCAGTGCGCGCAATGACAATCAACACAGCAGAGACTGCGGAGTATGAGGCCCTACGAAGAGTAAATATTGAGCGGCTCTTACTGTGGCCCACTCTCATCGCCAGCATTCCTCCTGCCCATACAACAAACCACCTCTCTCATTGTAGTCCTTCGGCTCTCCGTTTTATCAGCAACAGACCGCGCTGACACGCCAACCATCTAAGCCGATATGCAACAATAGAGGGGGCATAACACCAGTCAAGACCAGGCAATGACAAGACGCGCGCATGAGAGGAGGGTCTGCCTGTGGCCGCTTTCCAGGCATTACTGTTGCTTCTGGCGGCGATTTTGCTTTCCAGCATCATCAATCAGTTCCTCCCCCGCTTCTCGGTACCGATCATCCAGCTTGCGCTCGGCGTCGTCATCGCGCTCATCTTCCCGCACTTCGACATCCGCTTCGAGCCAGAGATGCTCATGCTCGTGCTCATCGCGCCGCTGCTCTTCAATGAAGCGCGCCATGCTGACCGCCGCGCACTCTGGCGCCTGAAGTGGCCCATCCTCGGCATGGCCGTCGGGCTCGTCGTCATCGAGACACTGGCGCTGGGCGCGCTGCTGAACTACCTCGTTGCCGGCCTGTCGCTGGCCGGCGCCTTCGCGCTGGCCGCCGCGCTCTCTCCCACCGACTCAGTCGCCGTCAGCGCACTGGGCGAGCGCGCGCGCATCCCCGGCATCAGCGAGCAGCTGCTAACGGGCGAGGCCCTCATCAACGACGCAAGCGGCATCATCGCCTTCCAGTTCGCACTGGCCGCCGCCATAAGCGCCGCAGGGCACTTCTCTGCGCTGACCGCCACACAGCACTTCCTCTTTGTGTTCCTCGGCGGGCTGATCGTTGGCGCGCTCTTCGGCGTTGGCCGCGCGCTGCTGTCTGCCTGGGTGCGCTCCATCGGGCTTGAGGACATCACCTTCCACATCATCATCGAGCTGCTCACGCCCTTTCTTGCATTCCTGATCGCTGAGGCGCTGGGGGTCTCTGGCATCCTGGCCGTCGTGGCGGCGGGCTTCGGCGTCTCATTTCGCAGCCGCCGCCGAACTACGCCGGATAGCGCGCGCCAGCGGCTGGTATCTGCCAGTATCTGGTCGGTTATCAGCTTCATTTTAAACGGCCTGGTCTTTCTGCTGCTGGGTACCGAGCTTCCCGCCGCCCTGCGCGCGATCCGCGTTGATAACGCGCACGGGACGGTGGAACTGCTCGGCTACATCCTGGCCGCCACGCTTGCGCTCTATGTGCTGCGTGCGCTCTGGGTTGTGCTGTTGGTCGGCCTGCGCTCCGTAGTCCAGCGCATACACGACAGGCGTCTTCGGGGGCACAGCGTGAGTGATGAGAGCAGCGAGAGTGGGGACGAGACCAAAAACAGTCCGGCCACTCAGCCCTCCTCCCCCGTCATTGTGCGTACTGCGGCTGCGCGCAGCACAGACTCCATCGCGCAGTCCACTCAGGAGAGTGGAACCCTGGATCCTGCGACTAACGCGCAGGATGACCGAGTTGGGGGTGCGCAGGATGACCGGGTTGGGGGTGTGCGGGATAGCAGGAAACACCGCGATTTAAGTGAACTCCTCGCTCTGACCTTCGCCGGCGCGCGCGGAGCGGTGGCCTTAGGCGTCGCGCTCACCATCCCGGTGCTTATCGCCCCGGGCAAGCTCTTCCCCGAGCGCAGCCTCATCATCTTCGTTGCGGCCGGCGTCATCGTGCTTACGATGCTTGTGGCCAACTTCTTGCTCCCCCTCGTCGCGCCCGCAGAAGAACGAGAAGCCAGCGCGGAGGAAGTCGTAGCCATCACCAAGATTCTGCAGGAGGTAATCTTCAAACTGCGTACTGAGCAAACCGCCACCAGCCACCTCGCTACCGAGATGGTCGTCCGCAGCTACCAGACGCGCATCCAGGCATTGGAGGATCGCGCGAGCTTTGCCGCCATCAATCAGGTCCGCCTTCAGGCGCTTGACTGGGAGGAAGAGCACACCGCCCAGATGGCGGATGCGGGCGCAATCTCGCCTCAGCTTCAGGCGCTCACGATCCAACAGATCAAGCGCTCTCGTGCTTTTGTCACGGGGCGCATCGGCCACGACTGGCTGTCATCTATCATCAATCTCTTGCTGCAGCGCACCCATGTGGCCCAACAGAAAGCACACGAGGACCAGGAACTCAAGAGGATTGAGAACAGTCCCGGACATGCAAGATCTGCAACAAAAGACCGTATCACGGTGGCGCGTGAGAATCGTGAGTTACGCCGGACTAATTACTACTACGCCGCAGAGCATCTGGAAGCGCTGCTTACGACAGACTCCGCAGCAAATACCAGCGTCAAAGCCGTACTTGATGAGTACCGCCGCCGCATCGAACAGTTGGAGGGAGTCCAGACCCGCCTGACCGATCAGGCCTTAAGCGACGAACTTCACAAGGGCGCCGCACGTCTTGCGTCGCGGAGCGCGCAGGAACACGACCCGCAACAAGCGCGCATCAAACACGAAGGGCGCGACGGAGACCTCAGGAGCAACATCGAGCAAGAAGTTGCTCGAATTACCGCCCGCGGCCTCGATCTCGAACGCGAGGCCATCAACCAAGCCGCCGATGATGAGCTCCTCAGCCGCTCCACCGCCAAAGAACTCCGCGACAACATCGCCTTCATGGAACTGGATTTAGCTGAGAGCTAATGAGATTACCTATGGATAAGCAGGTCGATAGAAAGGCGCTTGAGGCAGAAGCACGTCAGTTGATCGCAGAGGGTCAAGTTAAACAGGCGGGTAAATTGATCGCGGAAACGCTCGACGACACTGATGAGGCAATGGCGCTTGGCTTCCGCCTGGCCCATGAGCGCGAACTGGACCTGGTATCTGCGCCTTCCCCCGATCAGAGCAAACAGCGTCGCAGAAAGACTCTCTGGGTTATTTTTGGAGCACTCCCTCTCAGCGCACTCGCGCTGTTCGTTCGCACCCGCTTGCTGCCAGCGGCAAACCGCTGGGACACTGCGCGACATACCAACAAAAGTCCCCTTACGCTCATCGTAGGCATGGCCACCTTGTTGGTGGTAACTTTTCTCTGGCTGCCTATTACCAGCACCAAACGAGGTAAAACACCAGAAAGTACGCAAGTTCGCCGCGCAGTATATTGGGCCATCATCACGCTGGCTGCATTTATAGCAATCACGTTCGTCGACGTCCTCATCTGGAAGTCCCACCCCCAGTATCCCAAGCCCTGGATCTATTTCTAGAATGCGCTACGTAGCCTTCATGGAACTGGATTTAGCTAAGAGCTAAGGACACCTGTCATATGTATCACAAGACAGGTACTCCCCCCCTCACCTCCTGGCTGGATCCCGCGACGGAGCCTGCGCTGCGCGCAGTCGCAGTGCGCAGAATGACAGATGACAGGTTTGAGCAATTCACTGGATTCCGCGACTTCGCGCGGAATGACAAGGTTGGAGTCCACGTCATCCTGCGTACCTCAACCCCTCGTCATCCTGCGCGTTAGTCGCAGGATCCAGGAAGTCGAGGCTAAGATCGCGCCACTGCGGGTTGGTACGTTCGATCAATGCAAGTTTCCACTGACGACTGCGGTTCTTGATCTTCTTTTCAAGTTCAATCGCGCTCGTGATGTTGTCCCCTGCTGTATACCACACCAGCTTGTTAACACCATACTTGGCTGTAAAGCCTTCATAAGCTTCGGCTTTGTGCTCTATCATCCTTCGACGTAAGTCAGACGTCACGCCTGCATAGAGAGTGCCGTTTTGGCGACTAGCCAGAATATATACGTAGGCCATCTTTGACATCGAAGTCGTACGTCCGTTCTCTGGATCCTGCGACTACGCGCAGGATGACCGGGTTGGGGCTGGGTTGGAGGGCTGGGTTGGGGCTGGGTTGGAGGGCTGGGTTGGGATTACAAGAGAACTGTCAGCCACTTTGGGCCAGGCAGTAGCGAAATCTTTGAGGGCTGTGACGGTCCAGTCGTGGAGGCGGGTTTGGTTTTGCGGGCGTTGCGTCTCCCAGATATCGTTGTGGGCACGGACAAGCAGCCAGTCTTGCAGGCGCCCGGGACGGATCCAACTCAGGATCTGTCCACGCGAGGGATACATGCCGTGGACCGCTCGGTAATGACCATGCCAGCGTCGCAGGGGGAAACCCCAATACAGAGGCGTCACTTTGCCCGGCTTCAGATCAAGATTATTGTGGGAACAAAAGTCCTGCAGCACATGCAGCGCCCGGCCCAGTTGCAGAAGGTCACCACTTGCAAGCGCCCCATCCAGTAGGTCGCGCCCAAACTCCCCGTCCAAGTGCCAGCGCGCATCACCGCGCTGCAGGTCGCTTGCAAGCGTCCAGTGATGCTCCGTGTCGACCAGATCATCAGAGCGGGCGACCAACTCAGCTGCGGCTTCGGAGAAACCCGCTTCGTCAATCGCCCACTTTTTGGTGCGCTTATAGTGAAAGGCGCCGTTCACAAGCGGCCCCACTCCCTTCTTTAGGCTGCCAGGGCCGCCTTTGCGGTCTCGACCAGTTTGGTAAACGTCGCCGGATCGCTGATGGCAATCTCAGAGAGGACCTTGCGATTCAGTTCGACGCCAGCCTTGTTCAGCCCGTCAATGAAGCGCGAATAGCTCAGGTCGTTGGTGCGGCACGCGGCGTTGATGCGCGCAATCCACAGACGACGAATCTCGCGCTTCTTGGTGCGGCGGTCGCGGTAGGAATACTGGAGGCTGTGCTGGACCTGCTCTTTGGCCGCACGATAGGTGCGACTCTTCGCGCCGTAGTAACCCTTGGCGCGATCAAGCGTGGTCTGGCGTTTTTTATGAGCGGAAACCGCTCGTTTTACTCGTGGCATAGTTCATGCTCCTTCGTCTCATACATACGGGGCGGCATCTAGCCACGGCCCAGCTTCTTGTTGATCATGGGGGTGTCGGCCGCAGAAACCGGCGCTTCCTGGCGAAAACCCCGGATGCGCTTGGGAGACTTCTTGGTCAGAATGTGGCTTTTGAAGGCTTTGCCGCGCATCAGTTTACCGCCTGCGGTAACTTTTACGCGCTTCGCCGTTCCTTTATGCGTCTTGATCTTCGGCATGAGCGTTCTCTCCTTTTTCTTTTTTTGCGGCCTTTGGTTTGGGCAGCGGAGCAATCAGCATGGTCATGTTGCGCCCCTCCAACTTTGGCTGGTTTTCAATAACGGCCAGGTCCTGCAGCTCCTCGGCAAGTTTCATCAAAATGTTGAGGCCCTGCTCAGGATGCGAAGTCTCGCGCCCGCGAAACATGATCGTGACCTTGACTTTAGCGCCCGCAGCCAAAAAGCGCAGGATGTGCTTCTTCTTGGTCTCGTAGTCGTGCGTATCGACCTTGGGACGAAACTTCATCTCCTTGATTTCGATACGCTGCTGCTTTTTGCGCGCTTGTTTTTCCTTGACCGACTGCTCGTATTTGAACTTGCTGTAGTCCATGATGCGACAGACCGGCGGCTGAGCCTCCGGCGCGATCTCGACTAAGTCATAGCCCATGTCGTCAGCGCGCCTGAGCGCGTCGACCACGTCAAAGATCCCAATCTGCTCGCCCTCGTGGTCGATCAGACGGCAGCGGCTCGCCGTTATTTGCTTGTTGATACGGTATTCGAGTGCTATCGTTTTCACCTCCCGTGTGAAAAAATAATCCCGCCAGCAAAGCGCGCTGACGGGATCGTGTGTGACCAGATAAGCAGGGCAAAAGTGCCGCGCCTCCTGGCGCGCGCCCCATGTCGTTGCTGTTATCTCACTCGACCCACAAGCACTTCTAAGCCGGTAGGTGGGGCGCCACAGGGCGCCCACTTGCAGAAGCAGCCCATTGCCGCTTCCGGGTTATCCAGTGTAGCACAGCGCAACGGAGCGGGGCAATAAACTACCCCGCAGCAGAGACTGCGGGGTATCAACTCAGGCAGACCTGGATTCTGCGACTACGCGCAGAATGACAATCAACGCAGCAGAGCTGCGGAGTATTAGACCCTACGAAGAATAAAGGACCGCCGAAGCGTCTGACCATAAACCATGGGACAAGAGTTATAGGAACACGCGGCGCAGGGTGCTGGGGCGCGGCACATACGACGCGCAGGCCTCGGCGTAGATGTCCTCGATGCGACGGGCGAAGGTCTCGACAGAGAGCGCCCGGACAGCGGCGCGGCCCTGCTCCAGATAGCTCTCGCGACGGTCAGTGAACAGCAGCTCGTCAAGGCGTGCCGGGAACTCTTCTGCACCCTTGAACAGGCTCGCGCTTACGCCGTCGGCAAGGATGCCGTCAAAACACTCGTTGTAGCGGGCAAGCACCGGGCAGCCTGCCGCGAGCGACTCGATATAGGTAAGGCCCTGGGTCTCTGACTCTGACATCGATACGAAGACGTCGCTTGTCTGGTAGTACTGCGGGACGTCTTCCCAGGGGACCTCTCCGGCAAAGATCACCCGGTCGGCCACACCCCGCTGGACTGCCTGACGGCGCAGATCGGCCAGCGCGGGGCCATCGCCCACAACCAGAAACACCACGTCGCGGCGCCGACCGTCCAGCGCCGCGTCAGTCACCGTGAAGTAGTCCGCCATGCCGTCCAGAAGCTTGACCACATTCTTCTCATAAGCAATGCGGCAAAGCGCGAGCACCACCTTGGCCTGTGGCGCAATCCCCAGCGTTCTACGCAGTGTCGCCAGAGCCTGCCCGCCTGCGCACGTCCGGGAAAAGCGCGCGCTGTCGATACCGGTTGGCACAACATGGATCGGCGCGCTAACGCCGTAGTCACGGAGCATGGTAAGCGTTTTATCACTGGGCGCAACAATGCAGTCACAGCGACCGCAGATGTACTTGCTCGCCAGCGTAACCAGCTTACGCGCCTGCTTTTCTGCGTGCCCGTGCGTGACATACCAGGTGTAATCTTCATAGATTGTGTGATAGGTATGAACATGCGGAATCTTGAGCTGAGCCGCCGCGCGAAACCCAAACTGCCCCACACTGAACTCCGTATGCGTATGGATGAGGTCGAATCCGGCGCCCCTGATGCGTTGCTCCACCGAAAGATCAATGGGGGTCGCAAAACGATGAGTTGGGATCCGTTTGATCGCAAGCGAGGGCAGGCGCACAACGTCATCGTCTTCGGGAGCATCCGGGTGCGTAGTCGCAAAAACCGTCACCTCGTGGCCGCGCGCAAGCAGGCCGCCGCGCAACGTATGTACCGACACCGCAACCCCATTTGCCTGCGGAGCATAGGTATCCGTGAACAGGGCGATCTTCATCAATCATGCTTTCCTAATCGGATGGCGGATGATCGTTTTCAGCTTCTCGGGGGTGACCCGTCGCGGGTCTGAGAGATAGATCTCATGATGACGGCGTGTGTCGTTGATGTCTATCGTGTAGCCAGCATCAACAGCGAACTGCTCCATCGCGGCGATAGTCGCAGGCTCCTCGTCATAGGAGCCAACGTGCAACGCCTGGACACAGAGGCCCTCCGTTATTGTCTCAAGACGCGCCTTTGACGTATCAAGCTTAGGTTTTTTCCTAGCGAGTGTGGCCTGAGCAGCCTCGAACACTTCTGCAGTCACGAAGTCTGGCTGGCGGATCGCTGCGGTCCAGATAAATGCACCTTTATCAGCACTAGCCGCGCCGCCACCGCAGAAAAAATCATCATCCACACTCCAGAAGCCCTCCAGCGGAGCGACCACATACTCCAGAACTGCCTTGTTGCCCATCTTGATCGCGTATGAAAGGCTGTAGAGTACTTCGATAGCAGCAGCATACTCCGCACTCGTGTTCGGGTCGCCTGCGCCATCGACTGCGATGAACGTCATCGCTGGCGCCTCGATGATCGACGGCGCCGCCTTAGGCTGGTACAGCTCTCTGAACTCCTTTTTGAAATCAAGCATATCGTCGTGTCCTCGCTCAGCTATCTGGTAAATACGATAACTATCGTACATTCTTTTGCAAAGGACAAGGAAGCGGAAAACGACTATGGATGCCAAACGGATACGGGCGCTTCGCAGCGAGGTCAACGCGCCCTCGCGGATAAATTGCAGCTCATACCACCTCAAAAAGAACACGCAAAAAGAGAGACCCGCCGGATTGGATCCAGTGGGTCCCTCAAACGTAACTCAGGAAATGAAGTGCGGCTGAGGCTGAGGCCGAAGCCCAGGTTGAGGCTTAGTTCTTATCACCCAGAGGCAATACCGTGCGTCCAAACTCGCTATTAACAACCTGCCCCATGGCATTGTAGACGGCGCTGAGTCCACAAATGATACCCTCGATGCCTGCGATGGTCCCAACCGCATCAATACCCGTGAATGCGTGGATGGACAGGAGCAGGAACAGCAGGGTCAGCGACCAAAAGACCATCTGGCTTGCATGGTTGTGCTTCAACGTACCAATCGCCATGAACAGCGTGAAGACACACCAGAGCAACAGGTAAAAGCCCAGGCCCTTCGAGTCAGCGGCATATTTAGCCGGGGATGTCAGAATAAGAACAAGTGACCACCAGAAAAGGCCATACGCCGTAAAGGCCGTCCCCCCGAACGTGTTGCCATTCTTGAATTCAAGTACGCCAGCGATTACCTGCGCGAGTCCGCCCAAGGCAAGACCCATCGCCAGTATCACCATCGTAACCGGCATGATGCCCGCATTTGCAAGGTTTAAAAGGATCGTCGTCATTCCAAAACCCAATAAGCCCAACGGGGCCGGATTAGCTAATTTGTTCTCCATAGTTATCTCCTTTTCGTGTCGCTCATTCCTGAGAAAGAAGTAAAAAATTATACGGGAACAGGTAGCTTCTGAGAAGTTCTATGAGAAAACAGAGGGCGAAATGACCGCTGACCCGCGCCAAAGGAGCCTTTCACCCTCTCATTTAAGACAAATCGCCATCACAGACGTTCCTGCCAGAAAATCACGGGGCGCCCCCGAGTACTCCCCGACCGATGCGCAACAAATGTGGAAACGCAGAAGAAAGCGTATCATTAATACGGTTGATGGAATTTCCCCCTAATGAAGGTACACTATGCTCCAGTTAACAGATATTACTAAAGTATATGAGACTGCCGGCTTTAAACAGACCGCTTTAGATAAACTCTCCGTGACGTTTCGGGATAGCGAATTTGCGGCCATTCTGGGACCATCCGGTTCCGGAAAGACGACGCTTCTTAATATTGTCGGCGGCCTGGACCGCGCAGACAGCGGCGACCTGATCATCGACGGGGTCTCTACCAAGCTCTACAAGGATCGCGACTGGGATACCTACCGCAACAACCGCATCGGTTTTGTGTTCCAGAGCTACAACCTGATCGCTCACCAGACGGTGCTGTCCAATGTCGAGCTTGCCCTGACGTTGAGCGGCGTGTCAAAGGCCGAGCGCCAGCGCCGCGCCAAAGAGGCGCTGACTGAGGTCGGCCTGGCAGATCACCTCCACAAGAGGCCGAGCCAGCTCTCGGGCGGCCAGATGCAGCGCGTGGCCATCGCGCGCGCCCTGGTCAACAACCCCCGGATCGTGCTTGCCGACGAACCAACCGGCGCCCTGGACTCGACAACCAGCCTGCAGATCATGGACCTGATTGGCCACATCGCCAAAGACCGGCTCGTCATCATGGTCACGCACAACCCGGACCTGGCCCGTGACTATGCCACGCGCACCGTCACGCTCTCTGACGGACGGATTGTCTCTGACAGCAACCCGATCATGCCGACGGTTGCCGAGGCTGCCGCTGCGGGGGTCACCGCCGCCAGCGCTGCGGGCGCCGAAGGCGACGCGACCGGGGACGGCGCGAACTCAAAGAAAAAGGCCCCCAAGCGCGCCTCCATGAGCTTCCTGACTTCGATCGCGCTCTCGTTTTCCAACCTTATGACCAAAAAAGGCCGCACGATCATGACGGCCTTTGCCGGATCGATCGGCATTATCGGTATCGCAGCCATTCTGGCGCTGGCCACGGGCGTCAACAACTACATCAACAACGTGGAAAAAGAAACGCTGTCCCAGTACCCGCTGAGCATCAATAAGAGCGGCATCGACCTGACCTCCCTGCTCTCAAGCTCCGGCATGGGCGGGAATAACTCCAACAATAACTCCAACTCCAACAACAAGAGCTCAAACGGATCCAGCACCGCAAGCGCCAAAAAGGACACCATACAGGAAAACAACATCCTCTCTAATGTGTTTAAGACCATCAACACCAACGATCTGGCTTCCCTGAAGACTTTCCTGGATGACGACAGCCAGAGCCATATCAAGCGCTACGTCAACGCCATCGAATACACCTATGACGTCACGCCCCAGATCTATCTGGGCGACACGAGCAAGCAGGTCTGGCAAGCTAATCCGGACATGATATCGTCCATGATGAGCGGCGCGAGCTCAGGGCTGGGCGCAAGCGCCGGTGGGAGCAGAGCCAGCTCCGCCATGAGCATGGGTATGAACATGAGCGCGTTTAACCCCCTGCCTCGGGATACCTCGCTCGTGCAGGACCAGTATGACGTGGTGGCAGGCGCGTGGCCTGACTCCTATGATCAGTGCGTGCTGGTGCTCTCCCCGGAGGGCAGGACTAGCGACTACATCGCCTACGTCTTAGGCTTGCGCGATCCGGCGCAACTCAAGCAGATGCTTGAGGATTTTTCTAATCAGAAATCGATCACGGTCCCCGCAAGCGACCAAAACTTCAGCTACAAGCAGATCATGGACGTTGACCTGCGCCTGGTCGAGCCAGGCAGCTATTACACCTGGGACAGCACTTACAAAGTCTATGTTGACCGGCAAAGCGATCAGGCCTATATGAAGGGGATCGTCAAGACGGCGCAGCAGCTGCATATCTGTGGCATCGTAAAGCCCAAACCCGGCAGTAACCTGACCGCGCTGCGCCCGGGGGTCTGCTACTCGCCTAAGCTTATTGACTACCTGATGGATAAGTCCGCGCAAAGCGACATCGTGAAAAAGCAGCTCGCGCAGCCCGGCATTGACGTCTTTACCGGCAAGACCTTTGCCGAGGCCAACAAAGAGGGCGGTCTGTCCGGCTTTGACATGAGCAAGATGTTCTCGATCAACAAAGACAGCCTGAATAAAGCCCTCGGCTCCGGGCTGAGCGGCTTTGATATGAGCTCCCTGAAGGGCCTGGGAAGCGTTGACCTTTCCGGCGCGCTGGATCCCGACGCGCTGATGAAAAACATGCCCGCTCTTCCGGCGATGGATATGTCAAAGATGCTCAGTGGGATCAAGCCGAGCGATCTGCCGCTCGATGACCTGTCGAAGTTTGCCTCCGGGGTGCTCAGCGACTACTTAAGCGCCCGTCTTCCCGCGGGGCAGCAACAGGCTCAGCAGTTGCTCGACGGCTTTACCGCCTACCTGCAGACACCTGAGGCACAGGCCACGCTTGCTGCCGCCCTGCCCCAGGTGATCGACACCGCAGGGCTCAATAACCTGGCGGCCACGGTGCTTGCCGAATATATTAATTACTGCGCCGCAAACGGCATTACCAATGCCAACGACATCATCGCGGGCTTTCCTGCCTGGATAAGCCAGCCGGCGGTATCGGCAGAAATCACCGCGCA
Source organism: Coriobacteriia bacterium (assembly GCA_009781115.1). Classification (GTDB taxonomy): domain Bacteria; phylum Actinomycetota; class Coriobacteriia; order WRKU01; family WQUG01; genus WQUG01. The sequence continues at coordinate 13,530 of WQYT01000020.1, read as the reverse complement.
GCTGGGCGCGCTTGTTAACACCGACGCCTTAAACACGCTGGTCATGAAGCTGATACAGGACTACCTTACCAGTTCCGGCATCACGATCGACGGGCTTACCTCCGGCCTTGCCACAGACTTCAGCACCTGGCTGTCTGACCCCGCCGTGATGGCAAAGATACAAAAGGACTTTACCGCGAACGTCAATCTTGACCCTCTGATGGCTAAGATCTCCCAGTCGCTGGGCGCCTACCTCCAACAGGCGCTGACAAGCTTTATGAAGCAGTTCATGACCGCGCTGCAAAAACAGCTGTCAAGCGCGATGGCAAACTCCAAAAAGCAACTGACAGGTCTTTTGGGGAGCGGACTTAACTTCGACCCCAACAGCCTGGGAAAGCTCTTCGACTTCAAGCTGACTCAGGACCAGTTGGCCCAGCTGATACTCTCCATGATGGGCACCCAGCAAAAGTCCTACGACAACAACCTGAAAACGCTCGGCTACGCCGATCCGGCCCACCCGGCAAGTATCAACATCTACCCCAAGAACTTTGAGAGCAAACAGGGGGTTATCGATGTTCTGACCGGCTATAACAACCGCATGAAAAAGACCGGTCAGCCCAAGAAGGTTGTGGTCTATACCGACATCGTGGGTGCGCTCATGAGCTCGGTGACCAGCATCATCAATATGATCAGCTATGTGCTGATTACCTTCGTGTCGATCTCTCTGATTGTCTCAAGCATCATGATCGGCATCGTCACCTATATCTCGGTGCTGGAGCGCAAAAAAGAGATCGGCATCCTGCGTTCCATTGGTGCGAGCAAGCGCAACATCAGTAACGTCTTTAACGCCGAGGCCCTGATTACCGGGCTTGCCGCCGGCCTTTTGGGCGTGGGGATTACGGCACTGATCTGCATCCCGGCTAACCTGATCGTGAATCACCTGCTCAACGTGCAAAACATCGCCCACCTGTCGCTTGCGCCTGCCGCCATCCTGGTCGCGATCAGTTGCTTCCTGTCGTTTGTGGCGGGCCTGATCCCGGCGGCGGCCGCCGCCCGCCGCGACCCCGTAGAAGCCCTGCGCAGCGAGTAGAAGAGCGCCCTGCGGGGGAACACCGGAGGAAACACAGGGGAACGAGTGAGACAGGGGGACGGTTCTCTTGTCTCATGAGACAGGGGGACGGTTCTCTTGTCTCATTCGTTATGAGACAAGAGAACCGTCCCCCTGTCTCACTCGCAAACCGCGGCTCAGAAGATGAACGGGATCAGACGTTTTGAGGCTTTCTGGTACTCCCGGTAGCGCTCTCCAAAAATTTCAATGAGCATCCGCTCTTCTGTCCGGATGCGGTAGGCATAGGCCGCCGCAAACGTCACAGCAATAACAAGCAGCGTGATCAGGTTGCTCATCGCCAGCGCCAGGCCAATGAAAATCAAAATATCGGAAAGGTATCCGGGGTGGCGGATGTAGTGATAGATCCCGCTGGTGATCAAAGTGTGACCTTCAGCCTCGCGCAAGGTGCGGGAGAAAAAACGCCCCAGCGTCTTAAACGCAACAACACGGATAACAAGGCCCGCAGCCCCAAGCAGTAAGCCTGCGATACTCAGCCACATAATATGAACCGGACCGATGCCCAACCAATTCAGCACCGGCGAGCACGGCGCCAGAACAATTGCCGTCCCCATCACAATCGAGATAAAGGTCGTGCTGCCTTTGTCGTGCTCGGTCCGGTCCATATTTTTGGTATCTTTTCCCCGCCGAACAAATCGCTCGACCACAAAGAACCCGGCAAACTCAACATAGGCAAGGCTATAGATGCTGAGCTTTACCACCAGCTGTTCACGTCGCTGATCTGAACCTGCTTATTGGAAGACAGTAACTTATGATCTATCAGCTTGCTGATTATGAAGTTAGCGGAGTCATCTCCTGAGCCCCGAGAGGAGTCCGTCCCGCTGTCGGTTCCAGCTCCACCGGAATCGGCCTGGGCGTTCTCATCTGCGGCATTCTGGCCAGGGACATATCGTACCTCAGTCGTATAGCTGAAGACCTGATAATAATCCCCGTAGGCCTCTTTGGTGTTATCAGAATTGGTAACGCTGTAGAACCCAAAGTCCCACTGCAGGCTCCACGCCACGTTGTAGGTATTTACTCCTGTCTGAGTGATACTGTTGACGTTCAGTCCACTCAGGCTGATCGAGCTCGGCGTGTATCCCTTAAGGGGAGTCGTCTTGTTGGTGATGTCTTTCGAGAACAACTGGTAGAGCGGGTTAGCCGCACCCCCGTCAAAAATCTGCCCAAGATCATTATTATTTGAGCTCCCGCTGTAGGCAAGCGCAGAGAAATCCTCAACGGCCGATCCAAAGAGCGAAGTCGCCGCATCCATGCTTAGCTTCTGGCTCCAGTTCAGATATACCGAAGAGCCGTCCTCAATGCTGTCGATAGTGATGGTCCCGGTCTTTACCAGGCCGTCTGCGAACTCCTTACGGACCTGAAGCTCCTGGCCCGCCAGCACGGGAATATTGGTGAATTTGTAATCCCCTTTTGTCAGCGACCCAATCTTTGAGGAGCCAACATACACATCGCCGTTAGTAAGATTCGAATACAAGTGGAAGGTGATGAATGTCAACGCAAAGTTTGCCTCCGTGCTGCCCGACGTAAGCTCCGCTATTTGCGAGATATCGACTTGCTCCTGATTTACCGTGCCCTTGGCAAACACTTCATAGGTCCCCGGGAAAAGCCGCGCAACCGAGGTCGAGTAATCAGCAGAAGTGCTCGCCCCCAGTTCCTTTTGGCCAACGCTTAACGTGAGCCCCGCGGTATTTGCCCGGACTGTCAGGTTTTGCGGCATGACCACGACCTTGTAATCAGGAAATATCAGGAACTTATTCCCCGTTTTCTTCATTGACGTGCCGGGCAAAAGACTTGTTGCCACAACACTCTTGGGGAGCTCTGGCTTGACCTCGATATCAGCAGCTTTTACCGGCTTTTTTGTGTCTGCCCACACGTACCAGTCCTGGAGCGTGCTGCCCAGGCCGCCTTTCTTGTTGTAATCTGCCACGTAGCGCGTAAGCGTGCTTGACTGATGGATGCCATAGAAGCTAAAGCCCACAGGGCTTGCCCCAAAATAGTTGAAGAAGAAGTAGCCCGCAGATACCAGCAGCCATATCAGGACGACGCCGCCTGCAATCAGCCCTATCATCAGCTTCGTTTTTTTGGTGAGTGGCTTGCGCTCGCGAGGCGGCTTTGGCGCCGGGGGCGCCGGGGACACAGGAGACGGCGGGGCTGGCGTGGGCGCCTGCGCCGGCGCCGGGCCAGCTACGGGGGCCGCGGGGGCAGGCGGCACTACCACTACGGGCATCTGCTGGGTTGGCTGAGCGCCACCGGTCTGCGGAGGGATCAGCGGCAGGACTTCTGTAGGCTCGGCGCCAACAGGCGCCGCGGAAGTAGGGGCCTCCGGGACTTCAGGAGCCTCCTCTGCGCCCAGCGAAGAAAGCGCAAAGTCCGCGGTCTTTCCGCTCATAAACTCATCGGGGACAGGCTTGCGCCCCTTCAGCTTTTCAAATGCCGCAACCCATACCTGCTGGGCCTTCTCCGGCGCGACCTCCCCAAGGGAGTCAAGCGAAAACTCAGCGTCCTTCGCGTCAGTGAATTCCTGCGGGGTCGGCTTGCGGTCACGGGCCAACTCAAAAAGTTCCGCCCACTGGTTTGACTCGATCATAATGCTCACTTTCTTTTACTAGAGAATCGAAGTGATAATTGAGGCCAGCCGGTTTCCGAGCATCAGAGCCGCAAGAAAAATCCCCACCGCAAGAATCGCGCTGGCGGCCGCGTAGCCTCCAAGCTTGCGGTAGAAGACATCGCCGGCCTTTTCCGTGACGGGATGAACCACGCCAAAGCTGAAGATGAACGCAAAAAGCACGTACGAAACAACGTTAAGCAGCACCACGAACGCAGATATTCCCAGAAGCGCGAACAGCTCAGAAACAACGATAACCGCAAGCACCAGGACATACATGCGTCCATATTCATTCATCGCGCGACGGAAGGTATACGTGACGTCGCCAAGGATGTTGCGCTTCACCAGCAGGCCGCCAAGAATGACCGCAAAATGGATAATCAGCAAGCCCAGGCAGAGCATGAAGAAGAGCGAGGTTATCGCCGAGTTCGTGCTGCCCGCAAGGCTGCTCAGTCCGCCTCCGCCCAACGATGAGAAAAGCCCGCCATCGAAGTTATTCAGGAAGCTGCTGCCCGTTTGATAGAGCTGGCTCACGCTTTTCCAGGCAAGGGTAGCCGGAACAAGAGCGCCAAAAATCGAAGAGAGAATGACCGCAACCCAGCCAAACCATAACTTATCATTTGCCTCGGCCCCATTAAAAGGCGACTTCAACGCGCTGAGCACCCAGGCCCAGAGATTGGCCGCTCCGTTTTTGACGGCAGCATATTCCGGGGTTTGCGTAAAGGGTGTCGGCGGAGCCGTTGGTGCGCCGGGAGTCGGTGCGCCGGGCGGAACCGGAGCCGGAGCCGGAGCGCCCGGATACATCGGGACCGCACCGGGAGCAGGCACGGCAGCGACGGGCGGGGCGACAGCGGCAACAGGCGGGGCTGGCGAAGCGACAGGAGCAGGGGTCCCACAGTTTGCGCAAAACACATCACCAGGAGCAAGCGCGCTTCCGCAGTTTGCACAAGCCCCCGCTACAAGCGGCGGCGCGGGAGCAGCCGCTGGCGCAGGCACAGGCGCTGGCTGGACCACAGGAGCAACCGCTGGCGCAGCTTCCGGCACTGCCGGCTGATCCGCGCTAAACTCCCCCTTCTTCAAGGCCTCCGACACCTCATCAGCGCTTGCAGCGCGCCCGTTTACCGCCTGAAAATACTCTTCCCAATCCTGTTGATTCATTACTGTTCCTTTCAGTTATATTTGTCAGTTCCAAGCAGAGCGATTTTTCCGTAGCATCCCCAAAGATCAACCTGCCACGGCCTTTAGCCCTTAAGGGTCGATCTGAGCGGCTTATACGGAAAAATATCCCGTCTGGTTCCAGACGAAGGAATCGTTTCGTCTGAGTAGGCGGCGAAAAGCGAAGCGGGCTTAGGCCCGTGAACTTTGCGCCAACGACCTCAGACGGAAGGATACCGAGTCTGTTCCAGACGGAGAGATTTTTTCGTAGAAGCCCCGAAGATTGACCCGATACGGGCTTTAGCCCTTGAGGGTCGATCTGAGCGGCTTATACGGAAAAATATCCCGTCTGGTTTCCAGACGAAGGGATCGTTTCGTCTGAGTAGGCGGCGAAAAGCGAAGCGGGCTTAGGCCCGTGAGCTTTACGCCAACGACCTCAGACGGAAGGATACCGAGTCTGGTGGTAGGGGTGATGGGATTCGAACCCATACTGGGCGGATTTTAAGTCCGCTGCCTCTGCCGTTGGGCTACACCCCCGCCTGTGCGGATACCATTAATAGTATGCCATAGAGCAGGTCCGTATCGCTTACGCTGAACTGCTCCAGGCCCAAATAATCAAGTATTTCCTGCAAGATCAAGGTCCCCGCAATGATTACGCTGGCGCGTTGCGGCTCCAGGCCGGGGATCTGCGCGCGCTCATCAGTAGGAACTGCGCAGAAACGCTTCATCAAGACACGCAGGTCGGCGCTGGTTACGCGCGCGCCCTGGACGCGCGCTGCGTCATAGGGCTCGATGCCATCGCGGGCCGTCACCATCGTGGTTGCCGTGCCCGCCACGGCGATCATCTCGCGCACCTGGCCGCGCAGCTCGCTGATACGGCGGGCAAGCAGATCATGCACCACAGCACGGCAGTACGCCAGCTCGACCCGCATGGGAGGATCGTTGGAGAGAAAGCCATCGGTCATGCGCTGTGAGCCCAGTTGTAGTGAGCGGGCAAAAGAGATGCTGGATTGCCGCGTCGCGCCACGCGCTCCTCGCAATGACAAAGGGGGGGCGGAAGCTACGTCGCCCGGAACAAACCCGATCGAGCCACGCCGAGCTGGATCCTGCGACTGCGCGCAGGATGACGGGGGGGAGGCGCAGGATGACGGGGGGCACGCGCGGGGTGGCGCAGGGGACACGCGGGGTGGCAGGGTGGCTACGTCGCCTAAGACGAACTCGGTTGAGCCGCCGCCGGGGTCGACTACCAGCAGGCCCTGCCCGCTGCGACCGTAGGTTGCGCCTGCAAAGGAGAGACGTGCTTCCTCCTCGCCGCTGATGACTTCAAGACGCAGGCCAGAACGCGCTAACTTCGCGGCAAGTTCTGCCGTGTTGTCCGCTTCGCGCGCCGCAGAAGTCGCCACGCAGCGGTAGGCTTCGACCTGCTCGCTGTCCATCAGAGCGCGAAACTGCGCACAGGCCGCGGCTACCCGCTCGATACCGCCGTCGTCCAGCTGGCCCGTCTCGCCGAGGCCAGCGCCCAAGTGAGTGATCTCGATCCGCCGCGCGATTTCGCGTACACGATCATCTGTGACCTCGGCGATCAGTAGCCGGGTCGTCACGGTCCCTATGTCGATGGCAGCGCAACGCATAATGCTGTTGGTGACAAATACCCCAGGGTATTTATCACCCGTGTCAGACGTTGGCGACGAGGGACTCTATTTCCCAGGTGGAGACGCGGGTGCGATAGGCGTCCCATTCGGCGCGCTTGTTGGCCAGCAGGTACTTGAAGACTTGCTCCCCCATTACCTCGCGCATCAGCGCGCTCTCCTCGAAGGCCTTGATGGCCTCGTTGAGGTCGCCGGGCAAAAGCTCGATGCCTTCGGCCTCGATCTCTTCTTCTGAGAGCTCGAACACATCGTATTCGGTGTCCTCGGGCGGCTCCAGGCCACGCTCGATGCCATCCAGCCCGGCCGCGATCATCGCGGCAAACGCCAGATAGGGGTTGCAGGCGGGGTCGGGGCTGCGCAGCTCGATGCGGGTCGCGGCCTCCTTGCCCGGCTTATACAGCGGCACGCGCACCAGCGCCGAGCGGTTCAGGTGCGCCCATATCAGGTAAACCGGCGCCTCAAATCCGGCAACCAGGCGCTTATAGCTGTTGACCCACTGGTTGGTCACCAGAGAGAACGCGGGGGCATGCCTGAGCAGGCCCGCGATATAGCTGCGCGCGATTGCAGAAAGTTGGAACTTCGCGCCGGCGTCATAGAAGGCGTTACCCGCCTGCGTAAAGAGCGACTGGTGAACATGCATACCACTGCCATTGACGCCGTTGAGTGGCTTTGGCATGAAGGTCGCATGCACGCCGCTTAACGCCGCCGTCTCTTTGACGATCGTACGATACGAGATGACCTGGTCGGCCATCGTCAGCGCGTCTTTGTAGCGCAGATCGATCTCGTGCTGGCTGGGCGCCGCCTCATGGTGCGAGTACTCGACTTCAATATCATAGTTGCGCAAGCGCAGTACCGTGTCGCTGCGGATCTGGCTGCCCAGATCGATCATGCTCTGATCAAAGTAGCCCAGCGTATCAAGGCCGGTGGGGTTGTTGCCCGCATCCTTGAGATAAAAATACTCGCATTCAGGCCCCATGTAGGCGGTATAGCCCATGTCGGCGGCCTTTTTCAGCACCCGCTTGAGGACCTCGCGCGGGTCGCCTTCAAACGGCTCCCCATCCGGGGTCTCGATGTTGCAGAACATACTGGCCACATTGGTCCCGTCGCTGGGCGACTGGCGGATCTTAAGCGTTGAGGGGTCGGGGAATGCGATCATGTCTGACTCCTCCAGGCGAGTGAAACCCTGGACGGAAGAGCCGTCAAAGCCCATGCCTTCATCCATGGCATGCTCAAGCTCACTGCTGGTTACCGAGATTGTTTTCAGGTAACCTAAGACATCAGTGAACAGCAAATGGATGAACTCAACATCCTTTGCCTTGACTTTCTCGATCGCAGCCTGCTTCGCTTTCTCATCGAATGGCATGGCGGGTCTTCCTCTCTACAAAGCCTTGAACATATTTTTTATGACGGTGGAATCCGCGGGCGCCTTCCCTTTTACCCAGCCACGACTGCGCGCGTAGAAGGTGGCAGAAAACGCCAGAATAAACACCAGCAGAACAAGCAGGATCGTCAGCACAAAGCTTCTGAATGCATGCCCGGCAGATGACCGCTCTTTTTCCTTTTGGAGTCGCCGCTGCGCACGTGACGCAGGCAAGTCCGTCGGTAGCGGACGCACGGGGCGCTGCGTGCGGTCCCGTTGCGTGCGGTCCGCGCGGTCTGCAGGTCGCACGCGGTCTGCTCGGCCTGCGCGGCCCGGATGTTGCGTCTGTGTGGTATCAGTTCTCATAAGGTCCTATCCTACTACACCATAAGCCAGATAACAGCCATCGCCAGGAAAACTGAGGGCAGCATGTTACCCACGGGCAGTTTCTTCTTAAACACCAGGTTGATGCCGATGCCCGCGATCAACACGCCGCCAACCGCTTCAAGGCCCGCGAGCGAAAGCGCGGGAATGAGCGGGCCGATCCAGTGGGCCGCCAGCGCCAGAAGCCCCTGGAGCACCAAGACCGGGATCGCCGCAAAGGACACGCCAATCCCCAGCGAGCTGGCCAGAAAGATCGAGATGACGCCGTCGAGCAGAGCCTTGACAAAAAGCGTCTGCGGGTTGCCGAGCCCGTCCTGGATACTGCCGAGCACCGTCATGGCGCCCACGCAGTAGATGAGAGAGGCAGTCATGAAGGCCTCGACAAAGTTGCTGTCGCTTTGCGCGCCTGCGCCTGCGCTTGCAACGGCATCAGCGGCTGCGACTGTACCCGCGCCACTCCGTTTCTGCAGCAGGCTATTGATGCGATGCCCCAGCCCCTCCAGATGGTCTTCCAGACGCAGCCACTCGCCAATCAGGGTACCAACAATCAGGGATCCGGAAAAGATCAGCAGACTGACTGTGCCAATATGACCTTTGGCCGCAGACAACTGATTCAGGCCGCCCAGCGCCTGCGAGGCGCCCAGGAAGATGACCGCCAGGCCAAGCGCCGTCACCGCGCTGCGATGAAAACGCTCCGGGATAGCGCCATGCACAAAGCTGCCCACGGCCCCCGCCAGCGCCACCGCAACGGTATTGACCAGCGTCCCTAATCCCGGAAACATCAGCCTGCCGCCCATCTCACGCCAGCGCCTGCGCCTGCGCTGGCGCCAGCGCCAGTATCCACGCCGGATGCAGCGCTGCTAATCAGACAGCCCATCAAGCGCCTCCTCCAGCGCGGCCAGAAAGTCATCGACTTCGTCTGCGGTCGTGTCCCAGGAGCACACCCAACGCACGCCGCCGGGGATCGAGTCCCACGGGTAAAAATGGAAGCGCTCTATCAGGGGCATGCGAACCGCGTCGGGCAGAACCGCGAATATCTCGTTGGCGTCTGGCGAGTAGACGGGCGTCACGCCCAGCTGGCCCAAGCCCGCCACAAAGCGCGCCGCCATCGCGTTGGCGCCCGCTGCGCACTCGCGCCAGAGGTCGCCGGAGTACAGCGCGGTAAACTGGGCCGCCACAAAGCGCATCTTGCTTGCCAGCTGCGCGTTTTGCTTGCGTGTCTGCCAGAGTCCGCTGTGGTGGCGCGTGTTAAAGATTACGACTGCTTCTGCGCCCATCAGCGCGTTCTTTGTGCCGCCAAAGGTCAGGGCATCCAGGCCGACCTCGCTTGTGATCGCCGCGATTGGCACATCCAGCGCCGCCGCCGCATTGGCCAGACGCGCGCCGTCGCAGTGAACCAGCAGGCCGCGGCTGTGCGCATAATCGCACAGGGCGCGCAGCTCATCGGGCGTATAGACGGTGCCGAACTCGGTCGCGTTGCTGATGCTGACCACTTTGGGCTGGCGCGCATGCTCAAAGCCCAGATTGGCGTCCAGCACCGGCGCGATAAGTTCTGGCGTCAGCTTGCCGTCGGCTGGCGCCAGAACCGGGTAGAGCTTGATGCCAGCCATATGCTCTGCCGCGCCGCACTCGTCGGTGTTGATGTGGGCATTGGCCGCGCAGACAACCGCGTCCCAGGGCGCAAGCAGGGCGGAGAGTCCCACGATATTGCTGCCCGTGCCATTAAAGCAAAACCGGATGTCGGTATCAGGCCCCACGTGGCGGCGCAGCACTTCGACGGCCTCAGCCGTGACGGGATCGTCGCCATAGGCGACCGCATGCCCGCTGTTGACCTGCGCCAATTGTTCCAGCACCGCGGGATGCACGCTTGAGTAGTTGTCAGAACCAAAAACTTTCATTACTGTATAACTCCCTCACCTGGCGCCGCCCCTGACAGGCGGCGCTCCGGGGCGACGCGCCCTACAGGGCGGTTGCCTGATACTACATATTACCAGTTGGGGCAGCAACACACGCGCGACGCGGCAATCCAGATAGTTAGGCGCCGCTAACTGCCTGGATTGCTTCGCCTTGCTCGTGGTGGCAGTGCTGACAAAATTACCCCTGGGGTATTTTTGTCATCTAAGCTCCGCCGCAGGGTCCGCTGGTGACAAATACCCCTGGGGTATTTGTCACCAAGGCATTCCCTCTTACTTCTTGACCTTGATCTTCTTGCCAGTGGTGTTGTAGACACTGATGTTTGCGGTGCTGGTCTTGTAGGCGCGCACCGTGTAGCTGTAAGTCTTGCCTTTGACAGCCTTTTTGTCAGTGTAAGAAACGGTACTGCCAGACTTGATGGTTGCCAGTTTTACCCAGCCGCCAGTGGTCTTGCGATAGACAATGTAGCCGGTAGCGCCGGTGACTTTGCCCCACTTAAAGACAGGCCCTGACTTAGAGTTAGCCAGCGACACAAGCTTTGGCATTGCCACATAGACCACTTTCTTGCCCGTGGTGTTATAGGTGCTTACGTTAGCCGAGCTGGTCTTATAAGCGCAAGCAGAATAGGTGTAGGTCGTGCCAGACTTAGCGGTGGTATCTATCCAGGAAACCGTAGCGGCAGAGGTGATGGTCTTGACCTTTGCAAAGGCGCCGGTCCCGGTCTTGCGATAGATAAGGTAACCTGTCGCTCCTGATACCTTGCCCCAGGTAAACTTTACGCCAGTGCTCGCGTTTACCGCCGAAGTCAGCTTTGGTGTTGCAAGCCAGATGACCTTCAATCCCGTGGTGTTATAGGTGCCCAGAAGAGGGCCCGTTCCTCCATAGGCCTGCACGCTATAAGAATAGCTGGTACCCGATACCGCTGTGGTGTCAGTATAAGAAAGCGTTGTTGCGGCGGCGATCTTCTTGATGTTTGCCCAGCTTCCCGTGCCGGTCTTGCGCCAGACGTAGTAACCGCTGGCCCCCGCAGCCTTGTTCCACTTGAGCAGCGGGCCGGTAGCAGAGTTGACCAGGCTGGCCAGAACCGGCGTAGCCGGAATAATCGTGAGCGTTAAGGTCTGGGACGCATCGGGCGCAACACCATTTGTGACCGAGACCGTAAAGCTGTAGGTACCCAAAGCCACGCTCGGCGCGACCGTTATCAGCCCGGTAGAAGCGTTAATGCTAAAACCCGCAGGGGCGCCCGTCAGCGAGAACAGCTTCGTATCGGTGCCCCTCGCGGTCACCTGAAACGTTGCGCTGGTCCCCGTGGGCACCTTTGCCGTAGCGGCAGAGACAATGGTTGGCGCGGTAGGCACCGGCGCCTGAACAATCGCCCGGATGCAGAAGTTACCGTAGGATTCGGTCGAATCTTTTGGTATCGTTTTGAGGGCGCTGGCCAAATCTCCCCATCCGGATCCTGTTGAGTAGCTGCTCTCGCCCGCATTAATGAAGCATCTTCCCCACTCGGTGGCGGTATCGGCCCATTCGTCTCTGACCCATGCCTGCGAGACGCTCGGGAAATTGTACGCTACTACTACTGCGTATTTTCCGGTGGCCGGCACCAGATAGGGATTGGTAAGCGTAGCGGTCAGATAGCCTTCGTTTTTGATCGTTCCGGTTGCGCGCGGAGTGCCCAGAGCGCTCGGCGCGGTCTGCGGCAGGCCGTTGGCAGCTGCCGGCACAACATAAATGGAGTACTTCGCGCCGACTGCCTCGGCGTAAAACATCACGTCAGAAACCGTAGCGCAGGCTTTCATCTGATAGGTGTTTGCTGCGTAAACCAGCGTGCTGCCCATGTTCAGACGGCCCCATTGCGGCATATGGTCATTTGACATAATGGTCTCGGTTGACGAAACGGGACGATCCTGCGTCATGACATAGCAGGGAACTTTGGAAACAACATCTGCCACAAGCTGCGCATCCTGATAGGATATCCAGTAGTAGCCCCCGTCGCCGACTTCGGTGCCCCAGCTGTTGCGCACCAGCCAGGCGCCCGGACTACTGGGGCGATTGCCCATGTTGAAATTGCTCACAGCGTAGGCGTCATCCCAGCCAACCAGCAGCACGGAATGATAGATGAGATTATTCGTATTGCTGCTGTAAACGGCGCTAGTGTCCAAATTCAGACTCTGCAGAGAGGTAAACGCCGTGCCATTAACGGTCACGTTGACCGCGCCATATTGCATGATCGCATTTTTCATGTTGGTCTGATTCATCTGGAGCGACGCGGTTCCCGTAACATGATCGACAACCGGCGCATTCATCTTAGCGGTCGGCCAGCTTTCGCCCAGCGATCCATTAAAAGGCGCCGCAGAATCAAGCACCATGCCATCCCAGTTGGTCATATACACCGCGGCTTGTTCAAAGCTGCCCCCGTCATCGGGCCCGCGATAGTAGCTGGCATCTTTTTGCGTGGTGTTCTTGTTGCTGAGGGAAAAACGCATGTGCTCTTCCGAGTACGTGTTTGTCGAGCTGTTAATCCGCCCACCATAGATATCGGCAAGACCCACGGAGCCAAAAGCCCAGCAGGTGCCCGTGTAACCCTGGTCTTTAATTGCTGGCAAATAGTCACCCTGCGTCAGAGGGTTATAGGCCGGCGGGGCCGCTGTCCTCAGCTTAGTCGAGGGAAGGCTTGCCGCGGCAGCAAAGGGACTGGGAATCACCTCGCGATATTTGGCCGTATTGCCGGTTTTGAGATCCTTCAGATATTGCTGATAGTCCTGCGAATAGTCGGTACCCGGTGTGAGCACCGCCGATTTATCTGTTGCAGCGGTCGTAGTGGCCGTAGTGGCCGCATTGGCCGCGACCGCAACTGATGGCGCGGTCACATTGACCAGGCCAAGGCTGAAAGCAAGCGTAAACGCAAGCAGCATACTCAGTAATCTATTCTTCATAAGACACCCTTCTAAGAAAACTTTCTCCCACTTTTAAGTATACCGCCTTAAGCAGCCAGCAAAACAGACAATTACCCCTGAATTTATACGAATTTATACGTTCGGCAACGCCACCGGCGGGCCGGCGGCGGACACAACGGGCGCTCAGCGCTCAGACGCGCCGTATGTCGGTAGGACCCAGAGGAACGATCGCCGTACGGCGCGCGGCCATCAGCTCGTCACGCAGGATCTGACGCTTGAGTTCACGCAGTTCTTCGCGCACCTCCTCGACTTCAGCCTTGAGACGCTCGCGCTCGTTTTCCAGCTCGATGATGCGCACGACGCCGGCCAGGTTGATCCCCTCGTCCTGTGTGAGCTGCTGGATGAACTGCAGGCGCTCGATATCGGCCTCAGAGTACAGGCGGGTGTTGCCACCCGTGCGC
>WQYT01000019.1 GCA_009781115.1 Coriobacteriia bacterium | reverse complement strand
GGGGTAGATAGGAGCGGAGAAAGCGGTAGGGCGATTTTGATTTGGGGAGGAGGCCGTAGGATCGCCCGACAAAGCGAGCGGCTTGAAAATTGACGGAACGTTAATTTTAGCGAGCGACTCGGGAAGCCGCAGGCCGACCTGGGGCCCCAAATCAAAATCGCCCTACCGCTTTCTCCGCGGTGTTGCAGGATAGATGAGCACCGACAGGTGCGATGTTTTTAAAAAATTGAATGCCGTCAGGTGTTCAATTTTCTGTAGTTTGTTGCCAGCCCGGGCAACGCGCGCCGGGTCCCCGCGCGCTACGCATGAGTTGGAGCTCGTTGCCAGCGCCTGCAGGCGCTCTGTTTTCTGACTTTCTAGAAGATGGTGCGGGCGGAGCCGAACTTGCGCTGGTCCAGGTCCTGCATCTCAACGTTGTGCGGGGTGAGCATGAAGATGAGATCGGCCACCTTCGAGATCCCTCCGTCAAGCGCGTAGGTAAGCCCTGAGGCAAAGTCGATAAACCGGCGCTGCTGCGCAGAGGGGACGCGCGTCAGGTCCAGGATCACTGGTGTTCCCGCCTTGAACTTATCTGCCAGGACGCTCGCCTCGTCAAAACTGGTCGGGCGCGCGTTATGAATGCGCACCTGCGGCGACATGGGCGACACTGAGGCAGGCCCGGTGGGCACGGAGCGCAGCGGCGAACCTGCCATCGCAGAGGCCCGCTCAAGATCAGGAGTGCGGGGGCGCATGCGAACCGAGCCAGCGCTGGCGCCTGAGTCATAAGGGGACTCATAGGCATAGGAGTTCATCGACTCAGATGAAGAAAATTGCTCAGACCCCGCCTCATCATAATCGTCATATTCGTCATAGTCTTCGTCGCCAAAACCAAACTTCGACTTCACGTTCTCCCACATGCTCATACTATTCCGTCTCCTTGAACAGCGCTGTGCCGACACGAATCAACGTCGCGCCTTCCTCGATGGCGACCTCAAAATCATTGCTCATCCCCATCGAAAGCTCGCACATACTGACGCGCGCGGAACACGGCGCCAGACGCAAGGACTCGCGCAAGGTATCACGCAGGCCTTTAAGGTCCCTAAACACCCAGCGTACCGCTTCTGCGTGGTCAAACGGCGCCATCGTCATCAGGCCGTTTATCAGTATGTTGGGACTGTGAAGATCGTCGGTCGCCACCGCGCAGGCCAAATCACGGGCTTCATCGGGCGTCAGGCCGTGCTTGCTGTCCTCGCCACTGACGTTGACTTCCAGAAGTACCGGCTGGATTATCCCCAGCGCAGCTGCCCGTGCCTGCACTTTCTCAAGCAGACGGCGACTGTCAATGGAGTGGATGAGCGGAGTCTGGCCCACCACAAAGCGAACCTTGTTGGTCTGCAGACTGCCAATCAGGTGGATCTGGGCTTCAGGGATCGCGGCATGCTTCTCCAGAAACTTATCGACCCGGTTTTCTGCCAGGACCTGCTGCCCGCAGACCACCAGACGGGCCGCAACCGCAGGGCTCACGGTTTTGGTGACCGCAATCAGCGTCACCTCCGCCGGGTCTCTTCCGGCGCGCTGGGCGGCGGCGCCGACCCGCCTGCGCACCTGCTCCAGGTTTGACGCCAGCAGGGCCGCGCTCAAGTCCAGGTTACTCGCGTTCACCCTGCCCGCTCAGCTCGATTTCGTCGTAGGCGTCGCGCTCACCGGTGATAAGAAACACGATACGCTCGCCAATGTCTACTGCGTTATCGCTGATGCGCTCCAGATAGCGCGAGGACATGACCATGCGGCTTGCCCACTCGATATCCTTCTCATCGGTCAACTGGGCCAGCTCACGGAAGAACTGCTTGTAGAGTTCATCGATAGGAGCATCCATCTCCGGCAGCTTGAGCGCCAGCTCCAGGCTGCTTGTTTCAAGCGCCGCGCGAGTAGTCGCAAGCACCTGCTCAACCAAGTCGCCTTGCTCCTGGATCAGATCAGCCAGGGGCTGCGGAGCGCGTACGGTGCCCTCCTTGTCCGTGATGCGCACGGCGGTCTTTGCAATGTTGGCGGCAAGGTCGGCCATGCGCTCTTCATACATGGCAATAAAGGCCATCGAATGGAGCAGGCGCAAGTCGCGCGCCACCGGAAATTGAGTCGCTATAGTCTCCAGAACCCGGTCCTCGATAGCCAGCGTGCGCCGATCAAACTCGTCATCATTTGCTATCAACTGTCTGGCAAGTTCAGAATCTCCTTCGATCAGCGCTGTGGTCGCCTGGCTCACCAGGGTTTCCACGTCACGCAGGATTGCCACGACTTCGCTTTTGATCTCTGTCAGCTGTTGTTTGAATTGTTCTCTCATAGATACTACCGTCGGGGGCTCGACTCTTCCTTTCTTAGCAGTGCGTGTTTTCTTATACCTTTATATCATCTGTTTCGCACAAATGAACGTTCCGTTAGAGGAATGGCACATTATTTTACATAAACACACTCAGATTTTTACCTGGACCATACTTTTACTCCGGATAACATCACTACGCGGGAAAACCGAGGCTGAACCGGATTGCTTCGCTACGCTCGCAATGACAAAGGGGAGTAAACCCGTCAGACGCGTCTAACCAAACCTACCAGTTATGTAATCTTCAGTTCGCTTATCCAGTGGCGTGGTGAAGATGTCGTTGGTCTTGCCGGACTCGACCAGGACCGCCGGCTCGCCGGCAACTTCCTGCAAAAAGAACGAGGTGTAATCGCTGACACGCGCGGCCTGCTGCATGTTGTGCGTGACGATGATGGTGGTGACCTCGTCTTTGATCTCTGCCATCAGGTCCTCGATCTTTTGTACCGAGGTCGGGTCGATCGCGCTGCAGGGCTCATCCATGAGCAACACGTCAGGCTCAACCGCCAGCACGCGCGCGATACAGAGACGCTGCTGCTGTCCGCCCGATATTGCCAGACCGTTGCGGCCTAAGATGTCCTTGACTTCCTTCCAGAGGTTGGCGCGCTTAAGCGAATCCTCTACGATCGCGTCAAGCTCAGACTTCTTGCGGATGCCCTGCAGGCGCGGCCCAAAGGCCACGTTGTCGTATATCGACTGCGGGAAGGGATTAGGCTGCTGAAAGATCATACCCACACGCCGGCGCAGATCAACCGGGTCAACGCCGGATCCATAGATGTCGGCGCCGCCAAAGAGCACTGAGCCCTCGATCTTGGTGCCCGCGATCAAGTCGTTCATGCGATTCAGGCAGCGCAAAAACGTTGACTTACCACAGCCCGACGGACCAATCAGCGCCGTGATAGCGCCGCCATGGATGTCAAGGGACACCCCGGTCAAGGCATGAAAGTCACCATAGAAAAACTCCATGTTACGAACAAAGAACGTGGTGTCTTCTGCGACCGAGACCAGCGGCGTCGAATAGGCCGTCGAGTCATGGGTGATGGCAGGCGTTGGTACTCCTGCGACTAAGGGATCAAGAGCCATATCAGCGAACCTTCCGATAGCGTCGTTGTATGAGGTGGGCCAGACTGTTAAGCACTAAGATGATAATCATCAGCATCAGGGCGGTGCCATAAGCTGCTTTCAAGTTGATGCCATCAACGGCCAGCATGTACAGATGCACGGCCATCGACCGGCCAGAGTCCAGCGGCGTGAGCGGCATGTTGATCGCCATGCCCATCGTGTAGAACACGACCGCCGTCTCGCCAATTGCGCGCCCCATCGCAAGCACCAAGCCGGTAATAATGCGCGGCATGGCCCAGGGCAGCACCACTTTGCTGACCGTCTGCCACTTGGTCGCGCCCAGCCCGTAGCTGCCCCAGCGGATGTAGCGCGGCACCGCACGAATCGCTTCTTCGGTCGCGCGCATGATGATCGGCAGCATCAGCAGCGCGAGCGCGAGCGCCGCCGCAAGCATCGACATCGGGAGGTGGAAGGCGTCAACAAAAAACGCCAGGCCAAAAAGCCCCATGACAATCGAGGGGACCGAAGCCAAAGAGTCTGCCGCAAAGCGGATGATGGTCACGATGCGCCCCTGCCGGGCGTACTCGGCCAGATAGACTGCGGCAAGCACCGCGATGGGCGTTGCGATAAGCATGGCCAGCGCCGTGACATAGATCGTCGAGACTATTGTTGGCCAGATGCCGCCTTCGGCGTTGACGCCATGGGGCCAGGTAAAGATGAAGCGCGGCGAGATCGAGGGCGCCCCGTGAATCAACACATACAAGATGATGACTGCCAGCGCCGCAACCGTAATGCCAGCCGCGATTAAAAGAACCGTCAGCGCGGCAGAATTTGCCAGGCGCTCCCTGACGCGACGCGCCTGGCGCGCCTGGCTGCGCGCCGACTTGTCCATCGCGCCCACACCCAGCTCTTTGAGGCGCTCGCGATCTTCTGCAAACATTTCACGCATGTACGCTACGCCCCCTGTCCTTCTTCTCTTTTGCTTCGTGACAAGAGGCGCACCGTCAGCACCAACCCCATTGAAATGATGAACAGCAGGGCCGCCATCCCAAAGAGCGCCGTCTGGAAGTCGCCGGACGCATAGCCCATGCCCAGTACGATCTGGCTCGTGAGCGTGGCGATCGGCTTGGTCAGGCCGGCAAACATCTGCGGCGCGTTACCCACGATCATAAGCACGGCCATGGTCTCGCCAATGGCGCGCCCCATGCCCAGGATCGTCGCGTCAATGATGCCGATCTTAGCCGCGGGCAACACCACCTTGTAGATGGTCTGCCACTGGGTGGCGCCCATGGCAAAGCTTGCCTCGCGGATGCCCATCGGGATCGAGTCAAGCGCGTCTTCAGAGAGCATCGCGATGGTCGGCACGATCATGATGGAAAGCACGATCCAGGCCGTCAGTGGGCCAAAGCCCGCCCCGCCAAAGAGCCGGCCCACCACCGGGGCTATTACGGTCACGCCAAAAAAGCCATAGACAACAGACGGGATGCCCGCCAGAAGCTCGACCGCGGGCCGGATAACCGCCCGCGCCCTGGGGCCTGCGACCTCAGAAAGAAAGAGCGCCGTCAGGATCGCGAGCGGGGCGCCTATGGCAAGCGCGCCAACGGTGACCACCAGGCTGCCCACAATAAAGGGCACGACGCCAAACTTCGACTGCGCAACGGACCATTTGGTGCCCGCAATAAAGTTGAGAAAACCAATGTCTTTAAAGAGCGGCACCGCCTTTACCGCCACAAACGCAAAGATCAATACAACGCCCAGCACCGCAACGATGGCGCAGAGAAAGAACAGGAGCGACAGCGCGCGCTCTTTGATCTGCGTCGTGCGCGAGACCAGCGTTAACTCCGCTTTTTTATGCTGCGGAGAGGTGGTTGCCAGATCCGGGGACATGCCCGGATTCAAGGTCTGGTCCTGCTCGTCAGCCTGGCGGAGGGTAAACGGGGTCATTTCTGGCCTTCTGACTTCAATTTGATTGGCAGGTAACCCGCGTCGCGCACGGCGCCTTCCTGGATCGCGTCGGAAAGCACGTAGTCGATATAGCCCTGCGCTGCAGGGCTCAGATCTTTGCGCGCCAGAAAGTACAGGCTGCGCGACAGGGGGTATTTCTCAGATGAAATATTGGCGGCCGACGGAGCGATCCCGTCAATGCTTAACGCGCGCACCTCTCCGCCTTTAACAAAGCCCTCAGAGATATAGCCAACGGCGCCTTTAGTGCGCCGTATCACTTCGCGCACCTGCCCGGTACCCGGCAGGACCACCGCGTTAAGCTCAAACGGAGTGTCCCCCATAACAAACTGCGTAAATGCGTCGCGGGTTCCGGAGGACTCATCGCGGTTGACCAGAGTGATTGGCTCATCGGCGCCGCCGACCTGCTTCCAGTTTGTAATACGTCCGGCAAAGATTGCCCGCAGATCATCCATCTTCAGGTTCTTGACGGGATTAGAAGGGTTGACAACCACGGCGATGCCGTCGTGCGCGATCGGGATGACCTTCAGCCCCAATTTCAGCTCATTGCCTTTGAGCTCGCGCGAGCTGGTGCCGATGTCGGCGGTCTTCGTGTCCCCCACCGCCTCGATGCCTGCAGAAGAGCCCAGACCGCTGACCAACACGGATACCTCAGGGTGGATTTTGGAGTAGTCCTCGCCCGCCACCTCAGCGATAGGCTCGACGGTCGTCGAGCCGCTGACCACGATATCGGTGCTGCCCTTTGTGCAGGCGCTCATAAGGAGGCTGGCAGCAAGGAGTGCGGTAAGGAGTGCGGCCAGGCGCGCTGTGCGCCACCGGGTCTGCTTAGGTTGAGGCAGGCTAGGCATGGGGGTCCTCCCCACTGACCGCCGCTGCAGACTCCGGTTCCGGCTTTGGCTCTGGTTCCGGTTCCGGTTCTGGCAACAGGCAGGCCAAAGCAGCCTGACGGCCCGTAACGCCGTTCTGCGCGCGGTAGGAGTAGTAGTGGGCACGATTGGTCGCGGTGTCATCGCCCAGGATCGCTATCGCATCAGCAGGCACCCCGGACTGCCGGAGCGTGAGCGAGACCGCCTGCCCCAGATCAAGCCTGACCGTCGGCTGGGCGCTGCCAGCGGCACTGTCGCCGCTGCTGCCGCCGTCGCCTGCGCCTTCGCAGGCAGCCGTCTGCGGCAGGTCCGGGAAGACCTCCGCAAACTGCGCCGCAACTTCAGGGGACACCTCAAAGGAGTCCGGGCCGATGTAAGGCCCGATATAAGCAGTCAGGTCCGCCGGGTCGGTCCCGTAGGCCTCACGCAGCGCCTCGACGGCGACCGCGGATATGCGCGCCAGCGTGCCCTTCCAGCCGGAATGCACCACGGCAAGCGCCCGTCGCGGACCACGCGCGACTAAAATGACCGGCACGCAGTCGGCCACGCAGATCAGAAGCGGGATATTCGGCGTTGCCGTGATAAGCGCGTCGGTATCAGGTAGGGCGCGCCCGGCGGTCTGCGCGTCAATGCGCGCTACAGCAGTCCCGTGCACCTGGATACAGCTGCACAGACGCTTCTGCGCCTCATCGTCCAGCCCCAGGGCCTGCATCAAAAGCTTGCGATTCTCTGCGACCGCAGCAGGCCTGTCGTCCACCCTGTCGCTCATGTTCAGGGTTGCATAAGGAGCAACGGATCGACCGCCCGTCCGCTCAGAAAAAGCGATGACGACACCCCCCGGCCTGAGTTCCGGATCGGTATGCCAGGTAACATTACCCCAGACATGCCGCATCAGTGTGGGCACAAACGACCCTCTCTCCTCTAAGAAGCGGACCCGATGGCGACGAGGTCGCTCCGTCGTCGCCATAGGGTCCAAAACTAGTACGCCTTTATTAATTATAACGGGGCGTTTAGCTCATGCGCAATATACCTGTTACTTCTTTGTCAGCGCCTGCAGAGCAGCAGCCTCCTGCGCTGTGAGTGGGACGGTGATCATGTTTTGGTTACCCTCGTTACCCTGCCTATCATACATACCGTAGGTTATCTGAGCATAGTATGGCGCGTTCAGGGCAAAGTCCCGTGCAAGCGCAGGACGAATAATCTTTGAGGCCTCGGTCATCTTGTCATCAGTGATCACTTCCGAACCGTTTTCTCCATATGCGCCCTCGTTGCCATACATCATTTTCTCGAAACGCCCTGACATCACGGACCAGGACGGATCGGTAGGCGCCGCGGAATCAGTCGCATCCATGCTGACTAGCGCCCGTGCTGCCTGTGATGTATAGAGGTCAAATTGGTCCAGAGAAAGCCCTGAGGTATGGTCTGTGAGCAGTTTTATCAGCTCCAGATTGGTCATTTTCCAGCCCAGTGCCGAAGCCTGCGGCGTGATAAGCGTATAGGAGTTCGTGAATGCTTTACCGCCCAGAACTCCGGAGAAACCGAGGTTGCTGCCGCCGGTGAAGGTGGCGACCGTCGTCGTCTCTGCAGAGGGCGTCGGGGGCATACCCATGCTGTAGCCATAAACAATCTGATACTGCTCCTCAGGGCTGAGCTTTTCATACTCTGACTTAAAGGCCGTATAGAGCTCGCGTGACTGACGGCTCTGCTCTGCTGACATCGATGACACGGGTAACAAGTTGTCGCCTGCCATGAATGGGGTATTTGAAAGCTCTGCGTGCTTATCAAGAGGCGGCAGCGCCAGCAGGGCATAATTGACCTCCGGCGTTGTAAGCATGGTCTTATCAAAGGCGTCTGGCCTGCTGCCAGTGCGCACATAGATCAGACGATAGGCCGTCCGTCCGCTCTTCATCTTGATTTCGATCATCATGGTCGAGTGGTTCTCATCCGTACCGCCATAGGCGGCCTCAGCGGGAAAGTTCTCCTGCAACTTGTCTGCCGTCACCCGGAGAAATGCCGGGTCTTTGATGTTGGTCTGCCGCAGCAGCAGCTGATTATAGGTCGGGGTCTGGCCGGTATAGTCCGCCGCCCCTCCGCTTCCCAGCAAGCCGGGCGCCATTCCCTCGCCCATGCCATCCATGCCATACTGCGCCGACAGAAGGCGCACCGAAGCGATCTGGCTTGCCGAGGGCTTAAAGCGCGTCTCGTACGAGGTATACAGGCGGATCGCTCCGTAAAACGCCAGCGCAAATATAATCACGAGCGCAAACGAAGGCAGGGCGCGCGCCACGCGGGCCCACTTCCGCGTAGTGATGAGCTCAAAGACCAGAAAGGCGATCAGCGCGATTACCAGCAAGGTCACAAATGAGCCCAGATGCACCGAAGAAGAAAGGCTTGCCGTGCTTCCATACGCCACCGGGCCAACGCCCAGACCAGAATCCAAGGCTGAAGAGAGCCCCAGCACCGTGCCCATGCCCAGCGCCACAACCAGCGCGCCAACCGCGACCCGGTACAGCAGCTGGAGCCACCTGCCCGGAGCGCTCTTGCCCGCGGCCTCGCTGGGACGGCGCACAAAGAGCCAGACACCCGCCGCGTTCAGCACGGCTGCCCACACAAAGGTCACGATGACACTGGCGCTGTTGGATACCGGCGCCATAGAAAATGCCCCAAAGAGCATCGAAAAGGGCGAGAGCATGAAGAAGGTGTTCTGAATCTGCGCGGCGCCAAAAAGCCCCACGTAACCAGCAGGGATATTGGGCGCCACCGCCTCAACTGACTGCACAAAACAGGAGGCGACCAGATGGGGCAACAGCACGATCAGCGCCGTCACGATCAGGTTCGCAAACCGTGTTCCCGTAACGCTGGCCGCAACAAGGGTGGCGGCCACCGCAAACAGACTTGCCGTGAAAAACAGCCCCAGTGACGTGGCGACCACCGCGGCGGTAACTGAGGCGCCAGAGGCAAGATTAGTCGCCACCGCCAGCGCCAGAACCACCAGCCCGATGCCCCAGATCCAGGTCAGAACCGCCGCCAGCAGGCTGAGGCAGAACCGCAACCGGGAAGTTGGCAGTGTGTGATAGAAGTCCGAGCGATTGCGCTTATTCAAGAAGTTAAACAGACGCAGCACAAACAGGAAAGGCAGCAGATACACCACCAGGCTCCCATATGACACAAGGGAAACCGGACTTGCGACCGAATACACCCCGCCTAAGGCGCCCTTGTTAAGACCCTGCGTAGCAATCAGCGTGGTCACCAATTGCGCTACCGAGGCCAGGACCAGGAGTCCGCCGCTCAAAAGCCCCATGAAGCGCAGCTGCAGCAGCCCCTCTTTATACAGGCCCAGTGACGGGGAGCTTTTCTGACTCTTCATCGGGCAGCACCTCCTCTCTGCAGTAACCGAGCGCCTCCATCTCATAGGTAAAGACTTCTTCAAGCGTAAGGGGCAGCTCTTCTGTCAGGACGGGCTTTAGGTCTAGGGCAGCGACCACCTTGTCGCACAGGCCCTCCTGGGGCGCGCGGATGATTACCGTCGCCACCTTGCCCTGCAGCGCGTACTTGACCAGCTCGAAGCCGGCCGCCCGCAGCTGGCTTTCCGGCGCTGTGCCGGGATCGCTCTCAAAGCCCAACTGCAACTTGCCCAGGCCGGTCTGCAGGTCGTTCATCTCGCTTTCTAAGATGAGATGGCCCTGATGCAGCAAGGCGAGCTGGTCGCAGGTGTCCTCAAGCTCACGCAAGCTGTGCGATGAGATGACGGCGGTAGCCTGACGCTCGCGCACGTCGCGATAGATGAGGTCGCGCACGTAGTTGCGCATGATTGGGTCGAGGCCGTCAAAGACTTCGTCCATCAGCAGATAGCGAGGGCGACGCGCCAGCGCCAGAATCAGCGCGGCCTGACGGCGCATGCCCTTCGAGAAAGTCCCGAGGCGCTTTTTCTGGTCAAGGCGAAACAGCTCCGCCAGCTCCGTGAAGCGCTCAGACGAGAAGTCCCTGAACACGTGGCCATAAAGCTTGCGCATACGCTTGAGGTTTGACTGCGGCAGGAAGTAAAGATCATCGGGGACAAAGGCAATGTCAGCCCGCACTTCCGGTTCCTTGTAGATCGGCGTCTGGTCAATCGTGAGCGTTCCGGAGTCGGGGCGATAGGCCCCAGCCAGCAAACGGAGAAAAGTCGACTTGCCTGCTCCGTTGCTGCCAACCAACCCATAGACCGCCCCCTGAGGAATCTGACACGAGAGCGCGTCAAGCGCCACCGTATCATCAAAGCGCTTAGTCAGCGCCTGTGCTTCAATCATCGCGGCCATCTCCTTTCAAATCAGGGGAGAAGATGCTGACCAGCTTAGCACACCGCCGTTACTTCGTCAGCCCCCGTAACGCAGCCGCCTCCTGTGCAGTGAGGGGCACAATGAGAGGAGCGTGCGTATGCAGGCTGCCCTTGGTGTCATAGACCCCCACAAAAACCTGGGCGTAGACCGGAGCGTTCAAGTCAAAGTCACGCAGCAGTGCTGGGTGGATGATTGCCGCTGCTTGCTGCATCTTTGCGTTACTAATGGTTTGTACCGCAGACGAGGCCGTGTCATCCTGTTGCCCTGAGAACACAAACCACTGAGACTCCACCGACCAGAACGGGGCGGCAACGGCAGAACCACTTGCTCCCCATTGCATCCCCCGTAACGCCGCTGGCGTATAGAGATCGATACCATCAATATGCACGCAGGATGGACTCTCATCGAGTATCCCGGCCACACTGCGACCTGTCAGCTTCCATTGATAAGTCGAAGCTTCAGGCGAAGTAAAAGCATAGAAATTCTCGTACGGTCGATTGCCCAGTTTGCCGTCTATCTGTATGTCTCCGCCTCGTGTGAAATCAGCGATTGTCGTCGTCTCCTTTGAGGCTGCTGATGAACCCGCACCGACGAGAGCGTTCGTAAACTGATACTGCTCTTCCGGACTGAGCTTTTGATACTCGTTGTAAAAAATATCATAGAGCTTACGAAACGCACGCTGCTGTTCATCGTAGCTTGTTTGCAGGGGCTTTGGCAGACCGGATGACGAAGAAAGCATAAATGCAGAACTCTCAAAGGTAGTCTGCACGTCCGGTTTTGGCAGGGCAAGTAATGCTTCTTTTACCTCTGGGGTATCCACCATGGCCCGCCAAAAGGCATCTGAATGCGTATCCAGGGTAACAGTAATCACGCGATAGAGCGTACGCCCAGCGCGTGTGCGGACCTCAATGAGCATGGTTGTAGTGTTATCGTTGCTATCCTGCACTCTGAACAGCTCTTGCAGCTTGTTGGCAGTCGCGCGCAATACGGCGGGATTTTTGACCGTAATGTTCTGTGTGAGAAGCTGGTTATACGAATTAGCCTGCGGGGCTATTCCTCCCAAAAATAACGTATCATAGCCGCGGGGGGCTCCCGAATTGAACGTATAATTTGAGGACATGATCCGCACTGAAGTGATTTGGCTTGTAGCAGCGGGAATTGCCCGTTTTTCGTAGGCAGTATAAAGAGCGACCGCGCCAAAAAAGGCGGCTATGAACGCAAGTACCAACCCAAATGACGGCAGCGCGCGCAGAAGGCGGCTCGGTTTTCGTGTCGTAATAAGTTCAAACGCCAGGAACACAAGCAGCGAAACAACAAGAGGAACAACCAAAGCGCTCAGCGATGACGACAGGGAGGCCGATGCGGCTAATCCATCAAAGCTGATTGCCTGCGTCCCCAGGGTGATAAAAGTGCTCATTATGAACGTCACAACGAAGATGCTCAGTGCCACCCGATACGCCAACTGAAAGCTCTTGCTGGGGGCGCTACCACCCGCCATCTCGCTCTTGCGGCGTCTGAAAAGCCAGGCGCCTGCCGCGACAAGGATAAAGCTCCAGATAAACGTCACCACAATACTCGCGATAAAAGAGGCGGCGGCATAATGCGACACACCAACGGAGCGCTGAACAAGAAGCAAGAAGAAGGTATTATGGAGCGAGACGCCTCCGATCGTGTCAGCGAACTCTATGGGTATGCCCGGAACACGCGAGAGCACCGCCTGCATGAAGCTTTTCATGACAAGATAAGGCGTAAACACAATCAGCCCTGTGACCACCGCGCTTGAGAACCACGTCCCGGTAATGCTGACCGCTACCAGCGCGGCGCCGACCACAAACAGACTGGCGCTTAAGAGCAGACCGTAAGACATCAGCACCATGCCCAGCGTCAGGGGTACGCCGCCGATTAAGGCCACCGCCACTATCAAGCTCAGCGCCGCGATCCCGACGCCCCATACCCACGTCAGGATCGAAGCCGCAAAGCTCAGGTAGAGCGTCAGACGCGAGGCAGGTAGCGCATGGTAGAAGTCAACGCTCCCGCGCTTGTTCAGGAAGTTGAATAGATACAGCACGGAGATGAACGCCAGTGCCGCCACAAAGAAAAACATGGTGAGCGCCGAGGGGGTAAGATCACGCAGAACCAGTTTTGCGCCCCCATGCCCCGTGATACCCGCAACGATCTGCGCCGAAGACAGTCCAACCCCCAGTATGCCAAAGAGCAACCCCACCGGAAGCAATTGCCGCAACCCCTCTTTGTAGAGACTAAGCGACAGGAGCCGTTTCGATTTCCTCATCGAACATCACCTCCTCCGTGTGATAGTTGAAACTTTCATGTCAGTCTTTCGTCAGCGCCTGCAGCGCCGCCGCCTCCTGCGCGGTAAGCGGCACGGTGATGGAGCTCTGGGCCAGTTGGTTGCGATTGGACGTGTCGTAGTAGTTTACCCCAAGCGCGGCAAATACCGGCGCATCAAGGTTGAACGGACGTGACAATGCGGGCTTGATGATTGCTTCTGCCTGCTGCATCAGCGTGTTGCTGATCTCTTTTTCGGCAGGGTCATCATCCGCAGAGATTGTGCCGCTGCCGTTTGATTCGGTGACGGTGATCGTGGCCCCTCCGTTTTGCACCGCAGCAACAAAGCGCGCGGATTTTACCGCCCAAAAAGGATCAAAGGAGGCGGAGCTTGTTGCATCATAACTCAAGCTGTAGAGAGCTGAAGGCGTCCAAAGATCAAGCTCATCAAGATGCACCCGGGATGGCGCTTTAGTGAGCGCGGTAGTTATGTCCAGGCAGTTCATCTCCCAATACCGTAGCAAGGTCTTCGTTGTGCCGAGATTATACGTATTCGAAAACTGCTGCGCGCCCAATCCGCCATCCACCGTGATCAGACCTTTGCCGATAAAACCAGCGACGCCTGTAGTCTCAGTCGAAGCTGCTGCCTGGTCCGAAGACTGATCTTCATAGAGAGCCTGATACTGCTCTTCAGGACTTAGTTTCTGATACTCAGTGTAGAAAAGACCATAAAGGCTACGATAAGCGCGCTCTTGCTGAACGCTACTTACAAAGTACTGCTGCGGCGCAGTACTCACAAAATTTAACGCGGAGGTGTCGCCCGAGGACAAAGGAAACGCTGAGCCCGAGAACCGCATCTGCGTATCAGGATCTGGCAACGCAAGCAAAGTTTTGGCAGCTTCACGAGAGTTAACCAGCGCTCGATCAAACGCATCAGGATTGCTGCCACCACTAATGTTAATCAGACGATATGCCGAGCCCCCGCCCTTCATGCGCACTACTATGAGCCTGAGCGCGGGATCCCCATTTGTATTAAGAAAATCATTCACCGAGACAGATTCACGCAACTTAACAGCTGTAGCTTGCAGAAGCGCAGGATCGTTGTAAGCAATGCGCTGCGTGAGGATATCATTAAATGAAGCAGGTGAATCGGCTGAAGAAAACAACGTAGTAAATACTGGAGAAGACGAACTTGTTATCACGTCATAATTTGAAGTAATGATCTGTACTGAGGCAATCTGGTCAGCCGCAGGCGCAAAACGCCTTGCGGATGCGCTGTATAAAAAGATGGCGCCAGAAAAAGCCGCAGCAAAAGCAAGGACTACTCCAAACGAAGGCAACGCACGCCACGGATGTTTCAACTTTCTGGTTGCCAATAATTCAATACCAACAAAAGCCACAAGAATAAGCGCCAGTATAGGGATCAGAGTTCTCAGCAACGTCGCAAATGAGGCGGGCGGACCAGATGATCCTGATGACATCACAAATCCGGTTGTCCTTCCTGAGAATCCCCCTGACAATGACGCCACCACTAGGGCAACCACCAAGACGGCAAGCGCGACCCGAAACGCCGAGAGAAAGCCTCTGCTAAGGGTGATTGTTCCCGCCAGCTCACTCAAACGACGCCTGAAAAACCGTGCGCCAACACAAATTAGCACAAGACTCCAGAGGGTCGTCACGACAATACTTGCCACAAAAGAGACGGAGCCATACAGCGTTGTGTCCGAAGTCAGCATGAAAAGCGTATTGTGAAGCGAGACCGTACCAATCACACCAGCGAACTCCACAGGAAGGCTGGGCGCACGACCCGCTACCGCCTGCGAAAAAGCGCCCGCGATCGCGTTAGGTACCAACACGATCAGAGCCATAACAAGCAGGTTCATGAACCGTGTTCCGGTAATGGTGACCGCTACAAGTGCAGCCGCAACCACAAACAGTACCGCACTCAGGAGCAGCCCGAATGATACCGCAGCCATCGCAAAAGTCAGCGGCGCGGCGCAGACCAAGACTACCGCCACCACGAGCAAAAGCGCCAAAAGCCCGATGCCCCAGACCCAGGTCAGGATCGCGGCCAGAAAGCTGAAGTAAAGAGTCATGCGCGAAACAGGCAGCGCGTGATAGAAGTCGGAACTCCCCCGCTTATTCAGAAAGCCAAACAGAGAAAAGACCGCGATTGCTGCAAATACTCCTACAACAACAAATGTTAAAGAGGAAATAGCAGTGATGTCAGAGGGCGCCATCTTTGGATTGCCCGTTTTGGTAAGCACCGAGACAAGAGTCATGATGAGCTCTATCAAAGGATAGCCAGCACTTAATACAGCGGCTATAAGCCCTGCGACACGAAGTTGGTGCAAGCCTTCTTTGTAAAGGTGCGGAGACAGAAGCTGCTTCGTGCTACGCATCGGATGTCGCCTCCCCCGTGTGATAGCCAAAGGCTTCCATCTTGTAGGTGAAGACCTCCTCCAGGGTCAAAGGCAGGCTCTCCTGCATCAGGGGCTTTGGGTCAAGGGCGGCGACAAGGCGCTTGTTGGCGTCTTCCGGTGGCGCATCAAGGATGACCGTCACGATCTTGCCCAGCCGCGAGAGTTTGATTGGCTCAAGGCCCGCGTCGCGCAGCTGACGCTCGATCGCAGCAGGCGGCTCGCCCTCAAACACCAGTTGCAGCTTGGACAGGCCCGTCTGCAGGTCGTCCATCTCACTCTCGAAGATGATGCGCCCCTGGTGCAGCAGCGCCAGATGGTCACAGGTGTCCTCCAGCTCGCGCAGGCTGTGCGAAGAGACAATTGCTGTTGCCTGGCGGTCGCAGACGTCAGCGTAGATCTGCTTGCGCACGAGGTTTCGCAGGACCGGGTCCAGCCCATCAAAGATTTCATCGATCAGCAGGTAACGCGGATGGCGCGACAGCGCCAGTAGCAGGGCCGCCTGACGCCGCATGCCCTTAGAAAACGCGCCGATGCGCTTTTTGGGATTCAGCTCGAAGATTTTGACCAGCTCGTCAAAGCGCGCATGAGAAAAGTCAGCAAAAGCGCTGGCATACAGTTCGCTCATGCGCTTCAGGTTTGCCTGCGGCAGGAAGTAAAGCTCATCAGAGACAAAGGCGATCTCCGCTTTGCGCGCGGGGTTTTCAAAGATGGGCTCGCCGTCAAGGGCAAGCGTGCCTTCGTCAGGCTGGTACACGCCCGCAATCAGGCGCAGAAGCGTGGACTTGCCCGCACCGTTGCTGCCAACCAGGCCATAGATCGCGCCTGCGGGAATCTGGCAGGAGAGTCGGTCAATCGCCGCAACCTCGCCAAAGCGCTTTGTCAGATCAGTTGCTTCTATCATTGCTGCTCGCCGCCTTTCTGAGACGTTTGGGCTTGTTCGCTTTTCTGGGCATCGGCCCAGACCTCCTCGACAATCTGATGCACCGCCGCTTTGTCCACCCGGGCAAGAGCCAGGTCATGCAAGACTGCCGCCAGCGCATCCAGCTGCGCCGCGTCGCCTGCTTTAATGCGCTCGGCCGCGCCCGGCGCAACAAAGCTGCCTATCCCCATCACCGAGTAGGTGACGCCGCTTGCGTCAAGGGCAGCGTAGGCCTTCTGGATAGTATTGGGATTAATGGAGAGGTCAAGCGCCAGTGAACGTACTGAGGGAAGCTTCTCGTCTGCCCCAAGCGCACCAGAGGCGATGAGCTGAGAGATGCCGTCGATGACCTGCTGATAGGAGGGTTTCCGTGAGTGTCGATCAATATTCAGCATGGCTCTCGCCTCCTCTCTAACTGTACTAATTCACATAGTACACCTAATAGAGAGTGAAATCAATCCGAAAAATCGCCAGACTCTCTACTTTTTCTCATCAGGAAGCACGATAGGTGACAAACACCCCTGGGGTGTTTGTCACGAGCGCCCGTGGCGCGAGGCCCTATCAAAACAGGGCGCCACACCTGTGGCGTTCTGTTTTCTGTTCTTTATTGCCGGGGCAGACACGGCTGAACGCAGATCACGTTGCTGCTCCGAACCCAGGCGCGCCGAGTCGTCGCGCCCTACGAGTCATTGCCAACCGGGGCAGATACGGCTGACGCCAGAATCGATGTGCCTGGTCTACAGCCTGCGACGCGGTGTCTTACTGCTGCTCGTCGGGGAGCGTAATGTGGCGGTAGGTCAGGGTCCAGTCCTTATGCGTCAGGTCATCGCTTGCCGGGTAGAGACATACCTCCAGCTGTTGCCCCGGCGTGCCCGTGCCTATGATCCAGCCATCGCCACGATACATCGTGATATGCGTTACGCCCGCGTCAGGTTTGAAGCGGTAAAAGATCAAATCGCCCGGACGGAGCTGGTCCACAGAAGTAAGCGGCTTCTCACCTTGCGCCTGATTATAGGAACCATCAGGAAGCTTCACACTGGCGCCAGCATAGGCCAGCTTCGTAAAGCCACTGCAGTCAAGCGCCTCGGGCGTCTTGCCGCCGTACTTATACGGCGCCCCCAGATAGGAATATGCGGCAGCAATCAGACGATCCCGATCAGTCTTTGGGTCGCGAGGCGCTGGCGGAGGCTTCAGCTTGGCGCCCGATTGTGCGCCCGGGGCAGCGCTTCGGGCTGGCGACAAAGAGCGCGAACTGCCCACCTCGCTTATCAGAAACACGACCGCAGTAATCGCCAGTACAACGGCCACGAAGAACAAGATAACCGGGAGCCGGTCAGAGCTGGAGCCAGAAACAGAGTCAGAGTCTGATGAGCTCTTACGTGTCATGTACCGCCCTGTCCTTTCGCCACAACCGCAAAGCTGCCTGAAAACCGCGATCTAGAATTCTGCAGGCGGCGTGCCACCCAGGCCCACAATGATGTTGCGCACACGCCCCTTGAGCATGTCTTTAAGCGCAAAGCCCATGAAGCCCGAAAGCCCCATCTCTCCCACGTAGACACCCGGCAGTAGCGCATACTTGATCCATGCTTCTATGTGCACCGACCCGGGACTGAAGAGGACTCTGACAAACTGCGGGCCAGACACCCAGCCGGAGCCCTTCTTTAACACTTGCTCCCCATCGCGCGAAGTAAATTTGAAGCCTTCCTTCTGCGCAAAATCATTCAGGAACGCATTAACCTGATCGGGAGTATAGGGAGTCTGAAAGTCATACGAAAAACGTGCCACGATGGTCTCCTGCTCTTTATCCTCTTGCCGCGGCGCCGTCCGCGCCTCCGTCCGGCAAGAACCTTCTTCCTACAGAAAAAGCATAGCATAACCAGCTTATTGCTCACTGGACCAGCTACTCCGCCAGAAGCTGTTGCGCCCATTTATCCGCACCTGCAAGAGCAACTCGCCTTACAATAGAAGGGTGACAGAGCAAAGAAGGTGATCCTATGGCATTGAAAGCCGCCTACATCGTCCCGCATCCGCCGCTTGCGGTGCCTGCGGTCGGGCGTGGCCAGGAGCGTATGATCAGTGGCGTTATGAGGCGGTGTCTGTTGGTGGCTCAGGTTTGCCCCGCAAGGTCCTCCTTGAGTTCGGGCGCTGCATCTTCCGCGCGATTCAGGCGCAAAGCAAAAGCGTGGTGCTCGTGGTCAGTGGCGATCTGTCACACCGCCTCCTTGAGAGCGGCCCTTACGGCTTTGACCCGGCGGGTCCGCGCTTTGACGAACAGTTCGCTTCGATCATCAAAGCGGGTGACCTTCAGGCGCTTGCCACTATCGACCCGATGCTGGCCGAGGACGCTGGCGAATGCGGGCTCTCCGGGTTCGTCATGCTTGCCGGCGCCCTGGATGAAGCTTCCCAGCGCACCGGCCAGAACTTCTCATCTGAGCTCTTATCCTGTGAGGGACCCTTCGGCGTCGGCTATGGCGTGGCCGCTTTCGAAGCCGACGAGTCGACAGCGTTACCGAACAACTGCGGATCGCCTGCCTGAAAGCGGGGATCGATCCTGCCTCTCGTTACGAGATCGAACGCTTCAAGGTGGTGCGCCATGTCTGATCCGGCCACAGAAACAACGGGAACTGCGGTAGGCGCCATCACTGCGCACTGCCGGAAATTGCTGATTGATCCACGCCGTTTGGATCGGGTGAGGACGTAAGAGAATTCTCTATTGGTAGCACAAAAAAGATTAGGATCAACAGAAGGATCAGAGCAACCAACAGTATGCGTTTAAAGAGCCGCCAGCGCGCAATCTGATAGTCAAAATCCTGATCGATCATTGAGGATAGTTCTTTAGAGTTTGACAACACCTGTGATTCGAAAATGGGATCTGGCGCCTCTTCTGCGGACTCTTCTGGCATGGCAATCACGATCTTGGCGTCAACAACATCTCGACGAGCGACTGTTACCTGTACTTGCGTCACGTGATCAACCATCTTTGCGGTCACCAGGTAGGAAATCCCCGCTGCCCTTAAACGGGCTTCTATAGCCTCAAGTTCATTCTTGTGCTGGGTAGCAAAGATCGCTACCTGCTCTTCCTCACGCGCGCGTTTGCCGGGATCGTTCCTATCGATTGCAGCAGTCCCCGGGCGATCAAGCGATTTCAATATCTTGTACGCGTCATCAGCGTCCCGGGGAGCGACACGCAGTTCTAATGATCTCGCCGTGTGATCTTCCCAGCCCACACGTCCCATGCCGAACATATCATCGGTCGGATCATTTTTAATAGAAAATGGGATGTTCGCTGACATGAGCATCGTTTTTGCCAATGCAAGGTCATCCTCGCAGGTGGTTTCTAACACAACGACCGGAGCATGAATGTCTTGCCGCTCTTCAAATGCCATCGATCAATCACGTTCTTTTCTGGTCATCGGATTATTGATCACTGGTCCAACTAAGCGCCCCAAGCTGGATACTGCGAGATGGCGGCATCTTAGAAAGCTTTGCGATTGCTTCCTGGATGCTCAGAGAATCCGATGATCCAGGGAGCGTGACTGTCACGTCGTAAACACCACTGGCAGTCGATAACTCAGAAAGCATGTCCGCCATATCTCCCGCACTGATGGAATCCATGTTCATGAATCTGTCTTCTATCTTTTGATAGGCCGCAGGAATCGATGATCCAGAGCCTGAGATCGTCATACCTTGCACGTTGTCAGACGTTGACAGTCGCGCTGACTCATTCCAGCTTAAATATTCTGGTTGAGGTGCCAGACTGGCCAGAAGCGGCACAATCGACCAACTCGCCGCAAAGCCAATCAGTATCAGTACAGCAACCATCCGGACAGTCCGCGGCGCAAAACCCCAAAGACCCGAGCTTAGATCTCCTGTTGATGACGAATCCGAAGAAGTTGACGACGGATCGGACAAATCCTTATCAGCTTCTGGCGCCTCACAAGATAAAGAGAGTGCTTCGCGGGCAGCATTAACATCGGATGTGGCAACACTAAGCTGCGCTTGTGTCTTATGATCAATCACTTTAGCTGTAGTTGTAAACGGAATGTCTGCCGCCTGTAGGCGTAACTGCGCAGATGTCAGCTCGCTTTTCTGCGAAGTGAAAAGAACTACCTCAGGCTTGTCCGTCTGAGCCTGCTCAGCAACTTCGTCTCTTTTGATCGCTCGTGTCCGATCCGGGCTATCAAGCAGTTTTAATATCTCGCAGGCGTCATCTGCATCCTTTGGAGCAACCAGAAGCTCCATCGGCCCTGTTATTCTGTTG
Source organism: Coriobacteriia bacterium (assembly GCA_009781115.1). Taxonomy (GTDB): domain Bacteria; phylum Actinomycetota; class Coriobacteriia; order WRKU01; family WQUG01; genus WQUG01. The sequence continues at coordinate 9,198 of WQYT01000019.1, read as the reverse complement.
GCGCCGCCAAAACGCGCATAACCAAACAGGTCTACAATCATCTCGTTTTTGGTGAAGAACGGGATATCGGCTGACATCAGCATCGACTTTGCCAGCGCAAGGTCGTCATCGCGCGAAGTCGCAAGTACGACAACAGGCGCGTGAAGGTCCGGTGAGCGTTTGCGCGCCATCAGCTGCTCCTCCCTCCCACCGTCGGCCTGACCTCCAACGCGCAGAAAGCGCTGTGCGCCGATAGGCCCGCATAGGTGAACCCATCATCAGGATTATTGGGCCGGTCGAGCTTGCTCAGCAAAAACATCAACGCCGCAATCGCCAGAAAAACCAGCACGACAAACAAGATCACACGCAGGACGTGGGCGCCAAAGCTCGGCGGATCAAAACCCCCGGAGAACTCTGACGGCTGTCCCAGTGGCGCAGGCGCGCAAAACGAAGGAACTTCTGGTTCTTCCCGCTCTTCTGGGTCTGCCCATTCCTCCTGATCTGCTTTGCGAATCTCGGCAATAAGAGCGCGCGCATCATCAGCGTCACGCTGAGCTACATAGAGCCGGGGGCGCCCATAAGAAATACCCGCTTCCTCACTCGCGACTGAAAAAGGAATGTTCGCGGATTGTAGCATCGATTTGACGAACGACAAGTCGGTCTCGCTGGATGGTTCGTAAACCATAACAGCATCGTCAATCTCAGACCATTTAGCCTTCCCCAATTCCATCTCTCACCTCCTACAAATGCCGCAGCAGGGCAATGCCGCTGTCCTTGTAGGGCGGATAGCGCAACGGGATGTCAAGCAGGTTCGACTTCTTCAGGACACCCTTGTAGTGCGTGAAGGTGTCAAAGCCCACCTTGCCGTGGTAGGCGCCCATGCCGCTGCCGCCGACTCCGCCAAAAGGCAGATGGGTGGTGGCCAGATGCACGATCGTATCATTAATGCAGCCGCCACCAAAGCGCAGGCGCTCAAGCAGGGCGCGCTCGCGCACCTTCCTGCCAGTAAAGATATAGGTGGCGAGCGGATGCGGACGCGCGCTGATCTCAGCAACCACCGGCTCGATGTCAGTATAGGTCATCACCGGCAGCACCGGGCCGAAGATCTCTTCCTGCATGATGGGTGAGTCCCAGGTAATGCCGTCAAGCACCGTTGGCTCGATGCGCAGGGTCGCGCGATCACTGCGCCCGCCGGCGACGACATGCTCGCCCTGCATCAGGGCGCAGACGCGGTCAAAGTGCTTCTCGTTGACCAGGTGAGAAAACGACTCGCTGGTCAATGGGTCGTCGCCGTAGAACTTCTTGATGTTCTCAACAATGCCCGCCATCAGCTGATCCTTTACGCTTTCGTGCACGTAGAGGTAGTCGGGCGCCACGCAGGTCTGCCCCGAGTTCAGGAACTTGCCCCAGGCAATGCGGCGCGCGGCCAGCTTGATGTCGGCCGTCTCGTCGACCAGGCAGGGGCTTTTACCACCGAGCTCAAGGGTCACTGGCGTCAGGTGCTTTGAGGCGGCCTCCATGATCACGCGTCCCACCGCCACACTGCCAGTAAAGCATATCTTGTCCCAGCTCACATCCAGCAGGGCCTGGTTCTCCGCACGCCCGCCCTCGACGACCGCAACGCGCGACGGATCAAACAGCTCGCCAATCATGCGCGCGATAATGCGCGAAGTCGCAGGGCTGTAGGCCGATGGCTTGATCACCGCGCAGTTGCCCGCCGCAAGCGCCGCCACCAGCGGCGCCAGGGTCAGCTGGAACGGATAGTTCCAGGGCGACATGATGAGCGCCACGCCAAGGGGGTCCGGATAAATCTTGCTGCCCGCAAGAAAGTGCACGATCGGCGTTGGCACGCGGCGCGGACGCATCCAGCTCTTCAGGTGAGCGCGCGCGTGGCGGATCTCTGAAAGCACCACAAAGACCTCCGTCGCGTAGGCCTCGAAGCCCGACTTGCCAAGGTCTTGCGCCAGTGCAGCGCGTATGTCGGTTTCGTGCTCTGTGATCCAGAGCTCCAGGCCGGTCAGCGCCGCCCGGCGTGCAGGCAGGCTGCGCGTCACTCCCGTAGCAAAATGTTCGCGCTGCGCCTCCACCAGGGCAGAAATGTGTTCTTTATTCATGGCGTTACTCCCCCTTCACCAAAATCTGGCGATAGATCGCTTCGATCTCAGCGGCGCCCATAATCTTTGGCACCGGGTACAGCGGGTTGGCTTCACGGGCCGCGCGCTTAGTCAGAAGCGGGATATCGGACTCCTTGAGCTCGGGGAGCTGGCGCGGGATGCCCAGCTCGCCTGACAAGCGACGGATCGCCGCGATGAAGGCCTGCGCGTACTCATGGCGCTGCGCCGCAGACAGGCGGCGAAAGACGCGCGCCAGCAGCTCCTCCTCGCCTTCATCAGAAGACTTGACCGCACCGGTGACCACCGCCAGCTCGGCAAGCGCGCGCTCCGCGGGCTTTCCGTAGGCTTCCAGCACGTAGGGCAAAAGCACCGCGTTGGCAAGCCCGTGCGGCGTTCCGTACAGGCCGCCCAGCTGATGCGCGCAGGCATGGACGTAGCCTACGTAAGCGCGCGTAAAGGCCGCGCCCGCCTGGAACGCCGCCTGCTGCATGGAGCGGCGCGCCTCAAGGTCATCGCCGTGCTCGTAGGCGGTTTTCAGGTCCTCAAACACGAGCGCCGCAGCCACCAATGCATCCACGCGGGTAGCCGTGGTGTTTTCCTGCCCGATATAGGCCTCGACGGCATGCGTCAGCGCATCCAGGCCGGTGGCAGCCGTAATGTGCGGCGGCAGACTGCTGGTAAAGCTCGGATCAAGCAGCGCATAGTGCGGGATGAGCGAGGGGTCGTTGATAGCGTACTTCTCTCCCGTACTGGGATCTTTGACGACTGCGGCAAGCGTCGTTTCGCTGCCAGTGCCCGCCGTCGTGGGGATGGCGATAAGCAGCGGCAGGCGATGGAGCACCTTAAGCTGGCCGCGCAGCTGCGGGATCTGCTTGCCCGGACGCGCCAGGCGCACGCCGACGCCCTTGGCGCAGTCCATGGGCGAGCCCCCGCCTAACGCGACAAGCGCCTGACAGTCCTGCTCCAGATAGAGCGCGCGGGCTTCTTCGATATTGGCGATCGTGGGATTGGGCTCGGTATCCCCGTAACAGATTACGGCCACGCCGCCGCTTACCAGCGCCTTGACCAGATCGCGGTCAAGCCCGACCTTCAGGATGCCGGGGTCGGTAACCAGAAGCACCCGGCTGACTTCTTTTGCTTGCAGTAAGGCGACCAGAGCCTCGATGCTTTCCAGAATTTCCGGCTTGCGCCATGGGAGGAAATGAGCGGCCAGCCTGAACACTTGCTGGTAGATGCGACAGTACGCGCGATAGAACACAGACATCGATACTCCTCATCAGCCTGGAATAATGACGTGTTTCATTATCCTACAAACTTAAGAGAGACCACTCCACAAACCCGATCAGGGCACGTCAGCTATCTTCTGGCGGCAAAATAGTCCTCGGCCAACAAGCCATAGACGGCAATATCGCTGACGCCAGCATTGCTTGCGCCCGCCTGGCGCATGGTCCCCTCATGGTGCATGCCGCAGTGCTTCATGACCTTGCCCGAGTTGGGATTGCGCGGATCATGGCGTGCCTCAATGCGACTGGCGCCCACCGTCTCGAACAAAAAGCTGATGACCGCCGCAAGAGCTTCTGAGGTGTAGCCCTGACGCCACCACGGATGCCCGATGCAGTAACCGACCTGCACCGCCTGAACATTCAGCTCCTGGCGTTGCGTTGGCTCCTGAGGGACCACTCCCATACTGCCGATGGGCGTGCCGGAACCTTTAAGAGTGAGCGCCCACTGGAAGAAATCGCCCCGCGTATATGAACCAACCCATTCAGCCAGAATGCGCTGGCTCACGCCAACATCTGCATGGGTTTTGAACAGGAGGAACTTCGTGACTTCTGGATCGCTTGCCCAGTTGTGATACATGGCCTCCGCGTCTGCCATAGTGAAACGGCGCATTATGAGGCGTTCGGTCTGCAGCTCTTGAGTGCCGCACAGATTCATGGTCTGGTCGGCTCTCCTTCTCCGATCTGATGTGTCGGCGTCGGCATGGTCCAGGCGCAGACCTAACGAGGACGCTTCATATTGAGCGAGTCCCCATTCTGCAGCACCGCCTGATAGTACCGGGGCTTAAGTTGCGCCTTTGCGTCTGCCGTCCGCTCAAGCCGTGCAATCCTGAGCTCTTCACGGGTCACATAGGGCAGCATTTCCGGATAGGTATGCCGCCACCTTTTAAGCTTATCTTTTCGATCCTGGACCGACATGTTCTTACTCTCGCTTTCGCCCCTCAGTAATTGCGTGGGTATCTATTGTGCCACAATACGGGCGGCGACGTCGGCGTCGGCGTCCCAGACCCTGCAAAATTCCGCGCAAAATCCATGTCTGAGCCTAACGAAACCACTCCCGCACAAAGCCGCTGGAGAGTCTGCCCGTGCTCGTCCTGCTGCTTTTCTGCCCACGACTTCTCTTCAGTGGCAACCCCGGCAGGTCGTTGTTCAGCCTTCTGGTGGCAGGAAGCTGACTTGCCCGGTTTGCAGGTCGTACTCTGCGCCCACAATCTTCAGGCGCCCTGCTTCGACCAAAGACAGCACCGCCTCACTTTGCATGACGCAACGCTGGCTGTGAGCGATGTTGCGGCGAACCGCATCCTCCTCGCTGGTCGCGCCCGCAATCCCGCGCTGGATCTCTGACAGCACCGTATCAAGATAGCCACTTGCGCGTCCCGCAAGCGCGCTGGCCACAGCGCCGCAGTGGCTGTGCCCCATGACAACCACCAGCGCAACCTGCAGCTGCCCGACCGCATACTCGATGCTGCCACGCTCGAAGTCACCAATCACATTGCCCGCCGTACGGACCACAAAAAGGTCACCGATCCCGGCAGAAAATATATGTTCAGGCGCCACCCGCGAATCAGAACACGTCACCACAACCGCATAAGGAGTCTGACCATTGCAGGCCACCTCGACCCTGCGTCCAGGGGAAATATCCGCACTGCTTGCACTTACACTGCCGTCCCGATAGCTCTGATTGCCCGCAACTAGCCTGCGTAGCGCCATCTCAGCTGCACTTACCTCGTTTTCAACCATAAACCCTCCTGCTATTATCATGAGCTCGTGCGCTTACGTCAGCATGCGCACTCTCTCATTGAGCGTTCAGCTTTACCAGACTGTCTCGAACCACGGATGCGCACGCAACATCGCATCATGAGTGATGATGACCAGATTCTCAAGCGCTGCCTGCGCGGCGAGAATGCGATCAAACGGATCGCGGTGCTCCCAGTCCATCTGCCCCGCTTGATACATATGCGCCAGGGTTACCGGCAGCTCGATAGTCCCGAGTTTTCGTGCGATCTCAGTGTAGTTATCGACCACAAAGCGATATTCATCAAGCTTGCCGTTACGGTATTTATTGGTAACTTCGTAAGCGCTGACCGCCGAAAGATAGAGTCGCGAATTGATATCCTCAATGACCTCCCGCGCTCGTTTCCCTAAGCGCTCAGGCTCATGAGCAGCCCAAAGGAAGGTATGCGTGTCCAGAAGGTAGTCACGCACATCAGAGAACGCTAGCACCCCCATAATTGCAGCTCTTCCTCAGACATCGGCTCAAAAAACGCCTCATCATCCATTTTCCCCCCATCTTTCACAAAGCCAAGCTCGCGCTTCTTCGGCTGCTCATAGGGCACCATCTTGACCACCGGAACCCCCCGATTCGCAATAGCCACGTCTTCGCCCTGCGCTACTGCAACCAGCAGCTTTGAAAGATTGGTCTTTGCTTCCTGCACGTTCATAACAATGCTCATAACAATCACCTCACCTCCAGTATAGGGAAACTATTAAACCAGGTCAAGTAAGTCTGGTCCAATAAGCCATCAAATTCTTTTTCTTCTTTTTTCAAGCCTTCCCCTGTATGAATATCAGCGATCGTCAATCCCCATAAAGCCCCTACCCGATTAAGCAAATTCAGGCTATTCAGAGCTGGTATATCAAGAATTTTCCAGAGCTATAAGGCTCTGCGCCAATGTGGCAGTTTCTGACAGAATACGTTCTTCGAGCTTGCCAATGCTCTTCCCAATGAAAGACACATCTATTGCCGACAACTTATCAACTTCAAGAAAACAGCTCCGATCAAGACCGTTGCCAGAGCTTGGACTTACCTGAATCCGCGTTGAAACCCCGGGGTTCTGCACCGAGGTAAAAGGTACAACAATTATTGAATTGCCGGTTTCATATCGCGGGTTTTGAAGAATCAAAACAGGACGCGGTTTTGAAGAATAGGGACCACCCGCGACAAGCACGATCTCGCCGTAGGCCGGCATCACCACTCACCCCAGTCCGCCCGAACCCCATCCAGAAAGGCGAGGGTATCTGTCTTATTTGTAGAATCGACGGAAAGACTGAGCGGTATCGCTCTGTTCTGCACGGTCTGCTTTGCGAGCATGCGGACCACCGTCGGCGCATCCAGCCCCAATGATTCGACGATCTGAGTGAACTGCTGCTTCAGCTCACTGTCCATCCGTATCGTAAGCGTGCTTGTCATTCTTACTCCTAACAAATGCAATCATCTGATAACTATAGTGTATCATATGACTATATTGTGTCTTACCCCTTTTGTTCTTCTTCACAGCTCGCACGCAGCAATACCCCTCCCGACGACAGAGCGCTTCTAAGGTTCTGGCAGCTCATCAAGTGTTGCGAACTCAACGGTTTTCACGGGAGCAGTCTGTCCCCGCACGATACTGACGCTCGACTTAGGCGCCCCCGCCCACTTCGCAAGTGCCCTGCAGACGGCAGCGTTCGCCTTGCCGCCTTCAGCGGCAGCAGTCACCGTCACGAGCATCAGCTCATCGAGCGCAGCAGCAGGAACCACTTCATTGCGCCCCGCGCGTGGCTTTACTTTAATGCGCACCCGGAGCATCTTTCAGGCAGACTTACTGCCAAAATAAGCCGAGACCCGCTTTGACTTATGAAAATAGAATCCAATACCAACAAATACCCCTACAAGCACAAAAGTCGCTATCGCTGCTTCCATACTGGTTATCGTGCCTATTGGCTTATCCATGAAACTTATCGGCGTATGAAACGGTGGCGTCAAGAGCGCCGCCAGCAACACCACAACTGCCATAAGAGCCTGAAAAATAACCCAACAATAGTAGGGAATGCGATATTTCTTGTTCTTAGCCATAATCGAAAACACCAACCAGCCAAAAAACACCAGCACAAGAAACTCGCCAAAATCAAGCCCCTTGCCAGAAGCCAACTGGATCCCGACAGACGCTAACGACCCTATAGCATCCAGCGCAAAGAACAGTGTGAGCGCAAGCAACCAGCCTCCCAAATGGTCATAGGGGCTTTTCCTCCTGAAATCAATCCGCGCATATTTCGCCATAACGACCACCTTGTCTGCTGCTGGTGAGCTTCAAGTACAACCGAACGATCTGCAATTTCACCGCTCGTTACAAGTATAACTGAATCATTTAATCGTCAGACAACTCTGACGAGCAGGTGTGCTATCGTCTTTATGAGAGCAAAATAAACGCGGCAGACAGGAGGCGCCCTATGGCGACAATCAAACTCGATGATCTGGCAGACGCCCTCGATACTCAACTGGAGGAATCAAGCTGGTACGTGGATACCAGAAATGGCGCGCTATGCCTGCTAGAGGAGTCGTTAGCGTTTTTCATAGATAACAACCTCGACTGCCTCCTGAACAAGAATGTATCAGATGAAACAATTCTGGCGTTAATGAAATCAGAACTCATTGACGAGTATGACATCGACGCGCTACGAGAATTAGCGGCAGGATATGACGAGGCGTTCATCTTTGTTGATCCGTTGAGCTCACGTGAGCAATACGAGATCATGGAGGAGTTCATTGACGGCATTGATGACGAAAATATCCGAAATCTGCTTTACGTGGCCATAGAAGGCAAAGGGGCTTTCAGAAGATTTAAAGACTCCCTGGCAGCAATCAACCAGCTCAGCGAGTACTACGCCTATCATGATCATGTTCTCATATGCAAAGCGCAGGAATGGTGCGAAGAAAAGGATCTTGCCTTTGAGTAATCATCGCCAACAAAGCAAGTCCGGCAAGCATAGACCGGATCATCCGTTCTAATTACAACACCCACAACGATCACCTCATGCTCAGCAGGTCGGGCAACGTAAGCCTGATTCAATGCGCAACAAACGGTTGCTTGTTTTGCGCGCCGTCGCGTGACATCATCATAATTTACCCATGACCGCAGCCTTGAGGAGATGGTCGAGAGCAATCTCCAATTCTTAGACGAGTTCAACGCCCAGAATGGAACTGCCTACTCAGAGGATGAAGCCCGCACGGTCTTAAAGATGCACCTCGCCGGTCTCAAGCGCTGGCGAACAACTTAGATACTCGGTCACAAGCCAGAGGACTGGAGCCCCGGCAGCTCATCGAGCCCGTAGCGCTTCTGGGCGTCTACCGTTTTATGTTTTAAACTTGGTCCCGCTAAAGGGGCAGCCCCCTCCGCTTATTACGTCTATATATCAATGTTGCAGCAAAAGCCATGAGTAGCAGCGCGGTAAGCGCGCCGCCGGTAATCTCATATGGCAGTGCGCCAGAGCCGCCTGCAACGGGTAGGATATGCCCGCCTGGGGAAGTAAAGGTATTTTCGAATACCGGAAGCGTGGATACGTCGCAGTGCGTAGTGTTATGGGCTTCCCAGCCATTTGACTGCGTGAGGCTTTTGCACACAAGCGTGCCGTTGACCGCGCCAAGACCCATAGCTCCAGTACCGTAGCCGCTGCCTGCAAAATCACTGTAGGGTGCAAGAACAGAACCGATAAAGTCAAAACCTTTACTGGTAATGGTCGCCGCATTACTACCGGGGAAATTCCACAGGATACGATTTGACCAGTCATGGCGAAGTGCGGCCATCTTGGTCTGATACGAAGTTGTCCCATCATAGGTAATAGCGCCACTTTGCGTACCACTACCAAGATCTATAATCTTAACTCCCATATTCATGCCCACGGTCCCAAATGCAGTGAGGAAATTAAGCGTAGAATCTCCGGTGTCATTGATGGTGTTTATCACGTAATTACCGTCAAAACCTGCCGGAAACGTTAAGGTGATATCGGTGTCATATATGGTAGCTGTCGTGACATCTACATTAAATATGATCGTGTCAAAGCGTGAG
>WQYT01000018.1 GCA_009781115.1 Coriobacteriia bacterium | reverse complement strand
CAGCGTGATGGTGCCAGTGCTGTACTGCGCGGTTGCTGTCGGAGCTGCCCCCGCCGCATCCGCGCCCGCATCTGCGAGTCCACTCCCGCCTCTGTCACCCCAGGCAGGCGGCGTATCGATCAGGCAGTAGCCCAGATCGTCGCTCTCATGGGCGATGCGCTCCCACTCCTCTGTAGAAAAGGCCTCCATGACCAGGGGCAGCATGATGTTTTCTTCCTTCGAGATCATCTCATCGATGGCGACGATCACCGCACGGATCGCTTCTGCTGTCTGCGCGCGGTCGGCCGCTGCGTCGCCTGCAGCACGGGTCGCCTGGCTTAAGGCAGCGCGGATCTCATCGTCAACGCCCCACATGACTTTGGGCGGGGCGCTGATCCCGTGGCGCTCCATATAGGGAAAGAACAGGTTCTCTTTGCGCTGGTAGTGGCGCTTGATATCTGCGAGCGCAGACAGCGTATCAATGAGCTCGCTGGCAGTAGCCTGCGCGTCATCTGCATCGCTGCCGGCGCCCACAAAACGCTCAAGAAGCGGGCCGATGCTCTGGCGGCAGAGCGCCTCGATGGCGCGGTTTTCCCGGCGCAGGGTGTCTGCGGGGTGGCCGGGCAGGTCCGTGCTGTCGCGAATGTCCAGCGTGACCTGGGGCTCCTCCTCAAGGGAGCCCTCGAAAAGCGCGGCGTGCACACTGCAGAGGCGCTGCACCTCCTCAATGGGCACGCCCTCTCCGATCAGCTCAGCCTCTGCTGCGGCAATCTCTGAGGAGGCCACTCCCGTAAAAGTTGCCCTGAACTTTTCGCGCGCATCCTCCAGACTTTTGCCGTCGTTAAGATCTGTCAGGATCTCCTTAATGACCCGCTTGCGATCATTCGGGTTCTTCATATTTTCAGTCATCATGTCTCTCCTTATCGCGTTATTTTTCTGGCGAACTACTGACCCCGGCAACGCTGGCTCCGGTTGCTCCGGACAATATGGGCCCTGCTTCTTGCTCCGAAACGCGCGGGTGCAACAGATCCGGCAGAGTTCCCCCTTGTCCTCAGGGCCAGTATAACAAAGCTCAACGGCAGAAATCGGTGGTAAAAACCACGGATTTGGGGTGGATTTATCTGATTTATGACCAGACGCAAGCCAGACGCAAACCGGGCGCAAACCGGGCGCGATATCCGCAGAGCGGGTGACGGGCGCCTGATTCCTGCTACAATCAGTAGCAGGTAGATCGTTTCCTTGCAGAGAGGGAGAATCATGAGCACGGTATATGTATTTGGTCACAAGCGCCCTGACAACGACAGCATTTGCGCGGCGGTCGCGGCGGCCTATTACCTGAATATGACCGAGACGAGCGGCGATGAGTTTATCCCGGCGCGCCTGGGCCCGATCCCGCGCGAGACCGCCTGGGTGTTCGAGCGCTTTGGCGCAAGCGAGCAATTGCCGGAAGAGCTCCCCGCATTCGATGACCCAAGCGAGCTGTCCTGCGTGCTGGTCGATCACAACGAGTCGGCCCAGTCCTGGGATGGCATTGCCCAGGCTGACGTCCGCATGATCGTCGATCATCATCGCATCGGCGACATCCAGACGGTTGGCCCCATCACCTTCATCAACAAGCCGCTGGGCTCAACGGCGACCATCGCGGCCTTAAACTTCCAGCGCACCGATGTCGAGATGCCCGATTGGCTGGCTGGCGTGCTGCTGTCTGCGGTGCTGACCGATACGGTCATCCTCAAGTCGCCGACGGCGACCGATCAGGATCGCCACCTGGTGGCCGCGTTGGCGGAGCGCCTCGATCTGGACCCGGTTGAATTTGGTATGGAGCTTTTTAACAAGCGTCTGGAAGGCGAGCCCTTTGAGCCCGCAAAGATCCTGGCCAATGACCTGAAGGAGTATGCGGCTGGCGGCATCAAGATCGGCATCGTACAGTATGAGAGCGTAAACCTTGACGCCGTCGAGGAGAACCGTGCTCAGGTGCTGGCAACCATGAGCCAGATGGCTACAGAAAGCGGTTGGGGCCTGTTCCTGTTCATGGCGACCGACATCATCAAAGAGGGCACGGAGCTGTTTGCCACAGGCGATACGGCGCTGGCGGCCAAAGCTTTTGGCGCGGACTTCAGCTCAGGTTCTGCCTGGCTGCCGGGCGTGCTCAGCCGCAAGAAACAGGTGGCAAGCGCGATTATCGAGGCCGCTGAATAGCAGTTACGGCACTCTGTCACTCCCTCTGGCGTTGTTGGGCTGCTCTCACCAAAACGCCCAAGGGCTTAAAGCCCGAGGGCGTTTTGCTTCGTTTGCCCGCCTAGCCAGATGAAGTGACAGAGCACCTCTTTCTTTTTGTGATACATCGATGCTTGGAATTTATCGCTGAATAAAGCTCAGGACGGCGTCGCGTACGGCGCCGGCGCCGGCGGGAATCGTCGCGTTAAAGCGCTCGGGGCACTGTGACAGGCCTGCCAGGTGGGGCGGGATGTGGCCAGAGCGCGGCGCCAGTTCCTGCACTTTACCCATAAGATCAAACTCACTGCAAGCCGCGTATTCTGCGGGCAGCGCGGCGCCGTAGGCAGTTCCGGTCAGCGCGCGCATGACATCCGGGGCAAACTTTGCCCAGTGCGCCGTGGCGGCGACCAGCAAAGGCCGGTCAGGCTTCATCTGGCGGCCCACCTCAAAGGCCAGCGCGCTGTGCGGGTCGCAGAGGTAGTGTTGTTCCTCATACAGGCGCCGGATTGCGGCAAGTGTCTCATTGTTGTCCAGCCAGCCGCCCACAAACTCATCCTTGATGCGCGCCAGCGTGGACGGATCGACCGTGAACCGCTGGCTGCGGTGCAGCTCATCCATCCAGGCGGCGCAAGCCTTCGCGCCCGCAAGCTCATACAGCAGCCGCTCAAGGTTGCTCGAAATGAGGATGTCCATGCTCGGCGTCGGGGTCGTCGTGAACATACGGTCGCAGATGTCGTAGACGCCGCTGGCCAGAAAGTCAGCGAGCACCTTGTTCTCATTGCTCGCGCAGATGAGCCGCCCGATGGGCGCGCCCATGCGTTTGGCGTAGTAGGCGGCTAAAATATTGCCAAAGTTGCCGGTTGGCACGGCAATGTCAAGCGGGCGCTTTGGCGTGATAACGCCCGTGGCGAGCAGCTCCGCGGCGGCGCTCAGGTAATAGACGATCTGGGGCATGAGGCGCCCCCAGTTTATCGAGTTCGCGCTGGAGAATTGCAAGTCGGCGTCTGCGGCCAGGCGCCGGCCCAGCTCCGTGTCATTGAACGCCGCTTTGACGGCGCTCTGGCAGTCGTCGAAGTTGCCCTCCACACCAAAGACGGCAAGGTTATCGCCGGCCTGCGAAACCATTTGGCGGCGCTGGATCTCGCTTACGCCGTCAGCCGGATAGAACACGATGATGTTGGTGTGCGGGCGTCCGGCAAAGCCGTTAAGCGCGGCCGTACCGGTGTCGCCGCTGGTCGCGACCAGGATCAGCACGTCATGGTCCAGCCCGCCTGAGGCGCGCTGCTTTTTGATGGCGGCGCTGAAGGTGCGGGGCATGAGCTGGAGTGCCAGGTCCTTAAACGCAGAGGTCGGCCCATGCCACAGCTCCAGAATGAAGGTGTTGTCTGCCAGCTCATGAAACGGAGCGATCGCAGGAGTATCCCACTGTTGGCCATAAGCGTCGGCGCACAGGGCGTCCAGCGTCTCGTCATCAAGATCAACGCCAAACGCGCGATAGACCCGGGCGGCGCGCTCGTGATAGGGCAGCGCGTGTAGCTCGCGCAAATCTGTCATGCTGAAAGAGGGAAGCCCGGTTGGGACAAACAATCCGCCCCCTGGCGCAAGCCCGGTCAGAATCGCCTCGGTAAACGAGACAGGCGCACCGGTAAGGCTGCGGGTATCCGTGAAAGAAATAGGCATGCTTTTTATTGTAGCGTATGAAATCTTTTTGTGACCACCCGATTTTCTCTCACGTGTTTTGCCTACCTGGCTGCTTGTTAGCAAGGGTTTGACAGTGGGCAATATTTTGCGATGGCGGCCCTGATAGGGGCGATGAGAGGGGCAAATAGACCATTTAGGGCAATTCTGGATGATTTAGTTGCAAAATCCACTTTCTTTTTGAAGAAAGTACCAATTGTGATGTTTGGTTTGTGCTACGATAATTATTACATACAACTAGTATTTTTATTAGCTGTATAAGGGCATACAAAAGCAGAGGGCTCTGTGCTGGCGAAGTCTGTGGGGCGTGCTGAGCGAAAGGGTGCAATAGCCATGACAGCAGGAAGTAAAGGTTTGCTTTCAATACATGAGTTTTCCCAACTAACAGGTATCAAGCAATCTACGCTACGTTATTTTGACAAGCTGGGGATTTTTTCTCCAGCCTATCGTGGAGAGAACGGATACCGGCGCTATCAGCCATTTCAACTGATAGCGGTGAGCGTTATTGACTTGCTCCATGGTTTTGGGCTCAAAACCAGCGAAGTGAAAACGTTTGTTGACCATCGTACGCCGGAACGCATGCAGTCGTTATTCGTCGAAAAGAAAGAAGATGTTGAGGCTGAGTTGGTGCGTCTGTCACGCGAGCGTGATGTGATCGAGACCTACTGTGACCTGATCTCCAAAGGGCTTTCGGCCGTACCGGATCAACTCGCGGTGCGCTACCGCCCGGAATCCTCGATTACCGTAGGGCCAGAAAATGATTTCACCACCTCTGCTTCGTTTGATCGGGCATTCAGCCATTTCTATCGTATGGCTGATCGCTACGGTATCGATCTGCGGTTCCCTGTGGGGGGCGTCTTCGATGATATCGATGAATTTGTGGAGGAGCCAGGGCGGCCCACGCACTTCTTCAGTGTTGATCCGCAGGGCAAGGACAAGGTTTCTGCGGGTAATTACCTGACGGGTTACTCGGTTGGTCCTTATGGAGAGACTCACGATCTGGAAAAGCGGATGGCCAAATACCTTAAGAAGAACAGCCTGAGGGCCACCGGGCCAGTGTATAACATATTCTTGCTTGATGAGATCAGCCTGGTCAGCCCGGGGGACTATCTGCTTGAGGCCTTTGTACGCGTGGGGTAAGCTGCTGGGCGCAGGGTCTTAATGGCGTGTCCGGGTGGGCCAAGACGCTGAGGTGTTGAGGTGTTGAGGCGCTCACCTCCAGAAGTGGCCTCAGGAGAGCTTGCTTTTAGTAAAACAATTCTGTGAAGTCGATGTTACTTCGCGTCATTGTGCTATTCTGTGAAAAATCACTTGAGAAAGGAATTATATGAGTCGTCCCGATTATGATTTTTCGAGCCCGGAGGCTATTGCAGCTGTTGTCGAGGAGCAGGTTGCTCACCTGCGTGAGACGATAGGTTCCGATCGAGTTATCTGCGCACTTTCTGGCGGTGTTGACAGTGCAGTGACAGCGACCTTGCTCCATAAAGCGATCGGTGACCAGCTGACCTGCATCTTCGTTGACCACGGCCTCATGCGCAAGGATGAGCCAGCTCAGATAGAAGCAGTGTTCCGCGACCAGTTCAAGATGGATCTTGTCCACCTTGACCGGGAGGATCGCTATCTGGGGCTGCTGGCAGGCGTGACTGACCCGGAGGAAAAGCGCAAGATCATCGGCGGCGAGTTCTGGAAGATCTTTTTCGAGGAGGCCGAGAAACTCGACGGCGTGAAGTTCCTTGCTCAGGGCACGATCTATCCCGACATCATCGAGACCGGCACCGAAGGTACCGAGCACGTGAAGTATCATCATAATGTGGTACCCTTCCCCGAAGGCGTACATTTCGAGCTGGTCGAGCCGGTCAAGTACTTCTACAAGGACGAAGTGCGCAAGGTCGGCGCCTATCTGGGGCTGCCGGATCATATCGTGTGGCGCCAACCCTTCCCCGGTCCTGGCCTGGGAGTGCGGGTCGTCGGCGCGCTGACGAAGGAGAAGCTCGACATCCTGCGCGAAGCGGACGCGATCGTGCGTGAAGAGATCGCTGCCTGGGACACGCAGCGCAGCGTGTGGCAGTACTTCTGCATCCTGGTCGATGTCCAGTGCACGGGAACCGAGGACGGGAAGCGTACCTACGCCCGCCCGGTCGTCATCCGCGCGATACGCTCGACCAACGCGATGACCGCTGATGTCGCGGAGCTCCCCTATGAGCTGCTGACAAAGCTGAGCACACGCATCGTAGCTGAGGTCGAAGGCGTCAACCGCGTAACCTACGACGTCACCCCCAAGCCCCCCGCAACCATCGAGTGGGAGTAGCTGGAATAATACCTGGTGGCTTGCAGGTCAGAAAACCTATCGCCACACGGATGGGTGTGGGCCCCTCATTCAACCGACTCCTTCAGCATGTCGCAAACTACTTGTACATACGGGATGCGATTCCATAGATCGTATGCCCCAATGACTCCTACACGATATTTTGCTCTGGATATTGCTACGTTGATAATGTTTGGTTTTCGCCCCACCCAGCGAGCAGCGCTAATACCCTTTTGAGTGTCACATCCCAGTACCAGTAGCACCTCATCTGCTTCCTTGCCCTGGAAGGTGTGAATGGTGCCGCAGTTTTCTTCTAGCCATTTATTGGTCTCATCTTTGTCAATGTCTGGAAGGAGCCTTTTCAGCAGGGGGCGCAGCTTTTGTTCAAGGGCGTGTTTCACTGTTATAAACGGCGTAATGATATACAGGTTTGGTAAGCTATCAAATTGGGTGGCAGCTTTTTCCAATAGCTGTGCCACAAGATCAATTTGTGCCGGCACAGTATGGTTTTTGCCTCCAATTTCCTCACCGGGGACATTGAACCAGGTGGAGCGCTCGAGTAAAAAGGGCTTGCCTGCTGTAGGTGGTGTGGTTTTGCAAAACATCCGGTTTTCGTAAGCTACTTGATTGGCGATGCTGAACATTGGTTCTGTGCAGCGGCGATGTACCACAAGTGGGCAACCCAGCCAGAGTTCTTCATCCCCTATTTTCCGAAGCCCACCAAATGGATTTTGTGCATCTGCTAATATCTGGACAGACAACTCAGGAGCCCTATAAATGGAGGGTAGATCATTGTCTTCAGCAAATCGTTTACATAATTCAAGCGGCGTTGTCATAATGGGTTCAACTTGCAGGGGATCACCTACAATAATGGCCTTACGCGTGCGCCACAAAGCGCCGAGCGCACTTTGTGGTGTAGCTTGACCAGACTCATCTACCACAAGAATACCAAGCTCATTTGGCTGGACGCCATCTAAAAAGTTGTGCACCGAGGCAAAAGTGGTCGAAATGACCGGAATCACAAAAAACAACGTATTCAACAGGCTGCCATAAGCGGCCTTGCGATCTTCCGCAGAAAAGCGTCCGTCCCACATGCCAAACAGTCTGTTTAAGTTCTGCTTGACACTATTACTATTCAGCACAAAAGCTTTTTGTAGCATAAGCGCTTGGTAGAATAGTTCCTCCCGTAAAATATCGTATCCCTCGTCTGTCCAGGGGCAGGCGGAGTGAGAGTCTTCGTTTGTGCAGATGTCTAGCCAGAACTTGTCATCAGCAAAGTTGCTTCCGAATCTTTTTCTTTTTGGCTCAAGAAGGGTATTAAGTCGTTGTTGTTCTGCTCGTGCTTTTTGACGTGCCGTTTCATGCACACGGCATTGCTCTTGGGTGGCCTGCAGCGCCTGATCTTTTGCCTGCAGTATTGTACGTTGACGTGTGATAGTTATTAGTGTTTTGCCTGCATCAAGCTTAATCTGCTTCCACTCCTGCACCACGGGGTCCTTTTTGAAAAGGATTGGGAGTAGACGCTTGAACCAGGAGAGGCTTGCTTTAAGTATCTCGGTATTCTGCTGCTGCGCGGAATGAATCCCTTCTAATCCATCCAGCACGATCTGTTGTTCGCGGTAAAGATGGAGTTGTTTGCTCTGCTCTACCTGGCACTCTCCGAGGCGGTTCATTTCATCCTGCTCCGCCTCGATTGCCGCATAGTAATGCTCCAGTGTTTTCTGAACTTGGGTGATGCGCGCCTGCTCTTTCTCTACAGATGCTAGTGCTGCGAGAAAGTTCCGCTGTGCAGTCTTCCAGTCAGGTTGAGGCTCATCGTAATATTGTTTCAGCGTAGCGCCTTCGTTGGCCCACCAAAGTCGGTCTTTCAGCTCACTTAAGTTCTTCTTCTTTCCAAGACGAGCTGAAATAAGTCCCCATGCTGATTCTCCTAGCAGGGAGGTCGCGATGTCAGCGAAATAAGCTTTGTCGCGATGCTCTGTATGAACGAAATGTCCTGTCCGATCTTTGCTAATTGCTTTTGGCAGTTCGACTGATATGTTTTCCACTGCTGCATTGTTGTTGGATGCCACCAGTATCCCAAAGGGCGTTAGGGTTTCGTCCGGGCAATAGAAAGTTCGGTTGTATTTGTCAGGCGGATTGGTGAATTCCTGTTTTTGAAAGGCGGTATCCGGAGATGCGTAGCGTGCCATCAAAGCAGCACGCTGCACGACGCTGGAAGCCACAATTTCCTTCAAAAGAGTTGTCTTGCCAGTGCCGGGTGGGCCATTCACCGAAAAAATGCTCTGGTCTAGATCTGCCAGATTGATAGCCAACTGCTGCATTAAGCTCGGGAAATACACGGAAGGCCAGGCGCCCTTGGGAAAGCGCTCTGCCTGTAGGCAACGCTGCATAGCATAAGTGTTACTATCAACACTTACTCGTTGTGATAGGGGATCACACAGGGCTTGCGCATAACGTCGTACTCGTTCGCCGGGATTTTTTCGTATGCAAGCGATGTCACGCACGTAGTAGCTAGACATCAACTCCGTAGCGGGCTCCAGCGGCGGAAATGTCCCATCCTTTTTTCGATATTGAAGTTTTCGATGCGCCCAGATAGATGAACCGGCAATATCATTCGGAATACCTAACTTGCCGCATACCTGCATGAAGACACTCTGAAGATCCGGCAGAGAAAAAGGAGTCTCTTTTTCGATCAAGGCAGTGTTGAACTGGGCTTGGAAACGCTCCAGGTCATCCAGATTCAGATTTACTTTAAAGTCATTTGCATGCACCATCGTACAGAGTGCCCATAAGAAGCTGGAGATCGCAAAAGACTCGGGCACATAGATGCCCTCTTCATTGACCTTCCATGCACATGAACAAACCTTTGACTGATCACGATCGATAGGTGAGTCTTCCACAATGAGGCCAAGGTTGTTGAAGGCCCAGACGATGAGGTCATAGGCAATCGCTTTACCGAAATAGATATCATAGCTTGCTCGTATTTGGGGGTCTGGGTTTTTGACAGGCCACGGGGGAAGATTTTTGACCAGGTTAAAATCTTCCTTTTCCCGAACAGGCCAATTTGGCTGAAAAAATTCCAGAGAGTACCAGTATTCAAGTAATTGTTCCAGCAAATGACTGGTCCTCTCGCTGTTCGACACCTACTAGCTTATCACGGTGATTCCAGCACGAGTATCAAATAATCACCGCTGAGCTCTTAGTCTAGTATACGAGAACGCATAAGAAATCACCAAGACGTATGCCAGCGCACCACAATAATGATGGCCGCTATCAGGTGGGAGCAACTGAAATAATACCTCTTGGCTTATGGGTTGCCAAAACCCGATTCTTTTCAATAGCTAGAAGATATGAGCCTTTTGACTCTACAGACTCGCGACTTCTAGACGATATAATAGTCTTACGTTGAGAACCAGGAGGTGAAGATCATGCAGTTGTCCTTAGAGCAGATAGCGGATAAGGTTGCTCCAGTTGCGCAGAAACATAACCTAAAGGCCGTGTGGGTCTTCGGCTCTCATGCGCGGGGCGAAGCCGATGCCGACAGTGACGTGGATCTTCTTATTGATATCGAAGGCGCCACTGGTACTGA
Source organism: Coriobacteriia bacterium (assembly GCA_009781115.1). Lineage (GTDB taxonomy): Bacteria > Actinomycetota > Coriobacteriia > WRKU01 > WQUG01 > WQUG01. The sequence continues at coordinate 19,904 of WQYT01000018.1, read as the reverse complement.
ATGGCTGTGCGGGGGAATATTTGGAGCATTTGAAGACCAGTTCGGTGAGGGAAAAGTTGACATGGTTACTACGGGCGGTCTGGACAGTCGGGCTCATCATTTGACACGAGCACGACAAGAATTCAGAGGTAACGTTTTGCGTGAAAGGAAGCAAGTGTATGAACGATAAAGATTGCGCAAGACTCAAAATCATGCTTGAACTTTGCAACGAAGTCAAGGCATCTCTTGTTAAGCATGATTACGTGTATCAAGAGTATCTTGATGACCACGAATTCTATAACTCGATCAATATGGATGTTTTCCAGATCGGGGAGTTGGCATCCAAGTTGTCAGATGGGTATAAAGAGAAAACTATTGAACAAATGCCCTGGCATCAAATTACCAGTATGCGTAATATCATCGGGCATGACTATGGCAATGTAGATGAGACAATCGTTTGGCAAACTGCTACAGAGAGCATTCCGGAGCTTCAGAATTTCCTTGTCACCGAACTGGAGAAAAGCTAGGGTATGGGTGCGCAAATAACAGCCGAAGAGTTTGATCGCATTTTTGATGAGGGCGAAGAGGGTATTACTCAATACCTTGATTTTAGTAAAATGCGGTGTCCAGGTTTGGAAAAGACAGCCGAGGAAATGGAACAGCAATTTGAGGAAGGGGACATACGTTATCTGGAATATTTCGATTTGGAAAGTGCTCATCAGCCTGACTTAGAGCAAGAGTCAGATACCATTTAGTATTAGTGCCTGAGTACCATATGAGCACCACCATAAACTGCCATTTTGGTATACGGAAGTATACGAGGCAGACGGGACGGCATATCAATTAACGATCTGCTCCTCAGCTATACCGATAATCATCGAGTGGGAATAGAAAAGCATCGCATTCAGGAGCACTATATGGCCCTAATGATGTCTTAACGAATGTAATTGTGGGAATGGCTTTAGATACCTGCTTATAATGACAGATTTCTAAAATGGAGAGACCATGAGAGGGCTCAGAGCTTTAGCGGTGGTACGGCTCAGGTGCTCTTCTGGGTGCTCCATGCTTTCCTTGGCGGATATGCCCTTGCTGGTCTCGAAGACTATCAGGTGGTGCTCGCGTAGCAGGCTTGTCGGCGCGTCGCAGATTCCGCAGATCGATATGACGGGCACGTTCCCGGCGGCGCGCAAGATTCCTGAGAGGGCTTTTCCGGAGAGGCTCTGATCATCAAGCTGGCCTTCGCCGGTGATGATGAGGTCGGCGCCCTCAAGGTGTTTCTTGAAGTCGCAGAGCTCCAGGATAGCGTCGATCCCGCTCTCAAGCCGGGCGTTCAAGAAAGCCTGGCAGCCAAAGCCCAGGCCTCCTGCGGCGCCGGCGCCGGGGACGCATGCGTAGTCGTGGCCGAACATCTGGAGGAAGACCTCGGCGATATGGCGCAGACCGCGGTCCAGAGCGCGGACCTGGGTGGGGTTCGCTCCCTTTTGAGGGCCGTAGACACACGCCGCTCCGCACGGGCCGTAGAGCGGGTTTTCGACATCGCACATCACGGTGAAGTTGCTGCCCTGCACTCGTTGGTCAAGGCTACTCATATCGATGCGTGCTACCTGTTGCAAGGTCGCGCCACAGGGGATGAAGCTTGTCCCGTTTTCGTCCAGGAAGGTGGCGCCAAGGGCAGCCGCCATGCCGCATCCGGCGTCGGTGGTCGCGCTCCCACCCAGGCACAAGAAGAAGTCCCGCAGGTCTAGCTCAAGCGCGTGCAGGATCAATTGTCCAAATCCAAAGGTGCTTGAAGTCATCGGGTGCAGGCCGGCCTGTTGGGTGATCCCGCTGCTTGCCGCCACCTCTAAGACCGCCTGGCCCGAGGCAGTGACGCCAAAACCTGCGGTGATTTGCCGCTCGTCCGGAGAAAGGACCTGCGCCTCCATAATTCTTCCGCCTGAGGCGGCGATGATGGTCTCAGCGCTGCCTTCGCCGCCGTCGGCCAGCGGCAGTTTCACCACGGTACAGTTGGGGTAGCGCGCCGCAACTTCTGCAGCGATGAGGTCGGCGGCCTGCCCGGCGCTCAGCGTTCCTTTGAAGCTGTCGGGCGCGACGATCACCTTGTTCATTGTGCGTTCCTCAGGCCCCTGCGTCATGTGATCGCTCACCAGTCCAGAGTCTTTGAGACGCAAGTCTCTTGCCCGAGTCGCGCATTCTTCTTCTGCCAATAGCGCGCGAAGCGGCTTGTGCCAAAGGGTGCTTGCCAATCTTCATCAGAGAGCTCTTTGATCAGCGCTTGTTCTTCCTCGCTGGCGCGGGCAGACAGCGCGGCAAGCGCGGTAACATCCGGGATCTCAGCGCTCATGATCTGCTCCTCGGTGGCAAACCACTGCCGCTCCAGCTCCCCGATTCGTGCGCGCAGGGCAGAAACATCCACTTTACCGGCCAGGGCGGCTCGGTGCAGGCGCTCCCGCGCCATCCAATACTGGAGGCTTTGAGCGGGGTCGTCAAAAACTGGCGGCGTATCGGAGCCCCAGAACACCGGCTTGAAGGCAGAGATACAGGGCGTTGAGGCCCCCGTCACCCATAATGTGATCGGCTTGTCCTTGCGCAGAGTCGCGATCAAAGAGCCCGTGGTGTGGTCGCCGATCAGGCCGCCAGCGTGCATGCAGACGCTGCCAACGCTCGCATGGGAGAGCTCGCGGCCCGCGGCGCCCGGCGCGTGGGTCCGGAGCACTTCTGTCAGGCCGGCTGCGCCGCCCGTCGCGCGCAGGCCTTCTGTGACCTCGCATCGGCGTTTCTTGGACTGGGAAAAATGCGTCTGCACGGGCTCGCTGAAATGGCGCGCGAAATCCTCGCCTGCATCGACGCCTGCCTGCATGACGTGGTCGGCGCCGATACAAAGGCGGTTGGAGATGGCGTAGCGGTCCGTGATCTTTGCCACCGCGTAGTTCTTACCCGAGGTCTCCAGGACATAGCCCTTTTCAGGGTCGCATACGAGGAAGCTGTTATCGTAGTAGAACTCATGATCGAAGCCGCAATTACCGCCCTGCCCATAGCGCTCAAGCAGATCAACGATCACCTCGACCGCGCCTGTGGCCGTGTCCGCACGCTCAAGCGCCAGGCGCAGGAGGTCCATCCCGATCAGAGCGGGCGCCCCCCGTTTTGCCTTGGTAAACACCGCCTCGTTGCCAATAGCGACGCGGGCGTCGTTTACTCCCATCTCTGCGCCCCAGGTCCAGGACGGCTTGCAGAGTATCATCTCCCGGGTCTGCTCAACCTGGTCGATCTCGACATAGGTGCAGCGAAGCCGGGCGCCCGGTTCATGGCGCTGGGCCGCAATACGCAGGGTCAAAAGCGGCTCATTAGGGCTCCGGTCGCTGTTCTTTGCAAAGTAGCACTGGCCATCAGAACTCCAGTTTGCGAGCTTGCACAGGGTGTCACACATCACTGCCTCCTTAGCGCACGGTAAAGATGACCTCGTGTCATTTTCAATAACCAATTATACTTACTTGTCAGCGTGAGCAATCTGGAGGAGAGACATCGTCTGATAGAGAGGGAGTTCTGAAGAGCTTTTTTCGCGCAGGCTCATGGATTGGTTAGAGATAGCGAACTGGTGTAGTTTCTCGTGCGGAACACGCATTAACTAACAGGCCAGCGCCCTGCTCTATCATTGAGTGAAATAGCTTCACACCGTAGCACGTCCCGTTTTACTTGTTTGAAGGCTTGATCTGCTGCATGATAAACTCAGCAAAACAGAAGTAAGTTTTCTTTGTTGGCTTCACGAGCAGTGGTAAAATGATTTTAGATAATTGTCATAAATAACAAATTTCTAAAATGGAGAAATCATGAGAATTGAACGTGCAAACTATCTGGAAAAACTGATTGGTCGTAAACATAATGGTCTGATCAAAGTCATTACCGGCGTGCGAAGGTGCGGAAAATCCTATTTGCTGTTCAATCTTTTTAAAGAGCACTTGCTGAGTGGTGGTGTGCCAGAGGATCATATTATCAGTATCGCTTTTGATGACCGCAAGAATAAGGCACTGCGTAATCCTGACGCTTGCGATGACTATGTGCGCTCACGAGTCAGGAAAGGCCAGTACTATCTTTTTCTCGACGAGGTGCAGCTGTTGCCCGAATTTGAGGATGTGCTAAACGGCTTCCTGCACATCGAGAATCTCGACGTGTATGTTACTGGGAGCAACTCAAAATTTCTCTCCAGTGATGTAATTACCGAGTTCAGGGGAAGGGGCGATGAGGTTCGATTGCATCCCCTAAGCTTTTTAGAGTTCAACTCAGCGAGAAATGATGGCTGGGATGATGCCTGGGCCGACTATCTCACATTTGGGGGGATGCCCTATCTTGTTTCTTTGAAAAACGACCAGGATAAGATCAGTTACCTGGACAGGCTTTTCAGGGAAACCTACTTTCGTGATATTGTAGAGCGCTATAAGGTCAAACAAGAGAATGAACTCGGTGAGCTCGTCAACATCGTGGCGTCATCTGTTGGCTCTCTCACCAACCCTGATAAGCTCGAGAAGACATTTAAGAGCGTAAAGAACGTCTCACTTTCTGCCCCTACGATTAAGAGCTACTTGGACTATCTTGAAGATGCGTTTCTCCTGAGCCATGCTCATCAATACAATGTGAAAGGCAAGAAATATATAGGCACTCCGCTCAAATATTACTTCGAGGATGTAGGACTTCGCAACGTACGGCTGAATTTCAGGCAACAAGAAGAAGCTCATATAATGGAAAACGTAGTCTACAATGAGCTGGTGATACGCGGCTTCCAGGTGGATGTTGGAGCTGTTGATATCGTTGAGAAGGGCAAGCGCAAGCGTATCGAGATTGACTTTGTTGCCAATGAAGGTAGCAGACGTTACTACATCCAAAGCGCCTTTGCTATTCCTGACGCACAGAAGCGTATACAAGAGGAGCGTTCTTTGCTTGCGACGAATGATTCTTTTAAAAAGATTATTGTAGTAGGGAGCAACGTAAAACTGAGCCGTGATGAACATGGTGTGGTAACTATGGGCCTCAGGGACTTTCTGCTGAATCCAGGCAGCCTTGACCTGTAGGTGAAATAAGCTTCGCGGTGTCTTGTCAGAGGCAGAGGATATAATGGTTCTCACGAACGCACACTGAGGCAAAAGGCATGAAGGTGAAGAGCAGGCGCAAGCGCACAAACAGAGAGCCACTTCCAGATACTGGTCTGCAAGACTATGTGAGATGCGTGATTGTCATCAGAGATTGGCACGACCATGAGTAGCGAGGGAGTTGCTGCCCGGGCGGTAACCTTGCGCCGCCATCAGGAATCTGATCCTGGCCTGCAGCTTATCCGGAAGGATACTCTGCCGGTTGTAGCTGCTGTTTTGGGCGAGCATTTAGGCGGGCAACAGCGCGTTTTGACAGCGGCTGAATTTCTTGAATCGTTGCGCGAAGACCTCTCTGCTTTGCGCGATCAGGGCTTTGATCTTCCTAAAAGCGCCCAGGAGTATCTGGCGGATTGGGTTTCCGCAAAGCTGATTGTTCGCCATCCGGGTCAAGGGCGTGAAGAGCTGGTTGAGTTGTCGCCTGCCGCGCTGGCAGCTATTCGTTTTGTCGCAGAGGTGGAAGACCCGCATTCAAGCGTTACCTCTTCAAGACTTGCCAATGTTGCCGGCCTGCTCTCTGAGTTGGCCCGGGATACCGACCCTAACCCCGCCTCGCACCTTGAAGCCCTGTTGAGGGAACAAGAAGAGCTGGAGCGCGCGATTGCAGAAGTCAGCGCCGGAAACTATGAGAGCATTAACGACGCAGAGGCCATTGAGCGTCTGACAGAGATTATACGGCTGGCAGGCAGTGTCCCGGGGGACTTTGCGCGGGTGCGCGAAGAACTTGAACGGGTCAATCAGGATCTTCGCGAGCAAATTATCAGGCAGACGGGCTCCCGGGGCGATATTCTTGACCAGGTATTTGACGGTTTTGATGATATTGACCAGTCCGAGGCGGGCAGGTCATTTGTTGCCTTTTATAACCTGGTGCTTGATCCTGAGCGCGCTAACGCGTTTGACGCTTCGGTCGACACCGTGCTTTCCCGGGATTTTGCAACGGTCCTTTCTGATGAAGAGATCGTCTTTCTCAGGCGCTGGCTTTCAAGGTTGCAGGCAGAAAGCAGTCAGGTGCGCGATGTTATGACCAGTCTTGCCCGCAGCTTGCGCCGTTTTGTTGAGTCGCAGGCTTTCCGCGAGCACCGCAGGGTGGCAGATGCTCTGGATCAGGCGAAAGAGACTCTTCTGGAGGCCTCGCGTACTCTTCGTCCGCAGGAACAAACAGGTTATGAACTTGCGGCCAGCTCAATCTCGATCTCTTCGATAAGCTCATGGAACTTGTATGACCCCTCGGACACACGCGTGAGTCGTCCGGTTAAATATCTTGATGAGGCGCCGCTTGACATTGAGCGCCTGCGCGAGCAGGTCAGATTAAGTGAGGTTGACTTTAACGAGCTGCGCGGTGACGTTGCTGAGGTGCTGGATCATCAACAGGTGGCCTCGATAGCTGAGGTGCTCAAGCGTCACCCCGCTACCCAGGGTCTGGCTTCGATTATTGGGCTGCTGGTACTTTCTGATGCAATGGGCATGAGCGCTTCCGGGACTGAAGTTCTGCAGTGGGAAACAAAGGATGGGCAGCTGCGACGCGTGGAGGCAACGCGACGCATCTTTGACCGGGCGTCCGGGTCCGACGGTGATAGGAGAATGACATGAGCGAATCTCTGCTGGATAGTTTTGACGTCTCTGAAGAAGCCGATGACTTTGAAGAGGATGCGGTCACTTCAGATAGTGCTATCGGGGGCGACTTAGCACCGTTAGACTTTGGACGCCTCCCTGAAGCGACGCGCAGGGTGCTGGTACAACTGCTGCGGGGCCCCTATATTTCACAGGAGCGTCACTCGAAAGCCTGGGTCATACTACTGCGGGCAGAACATGAGCTTAGGGAAAGCCTGGGTGACTTGTTTCTGGAGCTTGTGGTAGATACTGAGGCCGGGCTTGCTTTCATACGGAATATGAGTTCAGAGGAAGCAGAGCTGCCCAAAGTGGTCCGCAGCCAGCGCCTCACTCTGATTGATACGGCGCTGGTGCTTTTCCTGCGCGAGCAACTTCTGCATGCTGAGGCGACCGACCGGCGGGTCTTTATTGGGCAGACTGATATCGTTGACTACCTGAAGGTCTACCGGAACGCTTCGCAAAATGACGAGTTGGGTTTCGGCAGAAGAGTAAGTGCCTCTCTTGAGAAAATGAAGAAGCAATCCGTATTGCTTTCGACGCCGGAAAGCGATCGCTTTGAGATTTCTCCCGTATTGCGGCTTGTTTTTGACGCTGACCAGGTCCTTGCGGTGACAAAGGAGCTTAAACGCTTATTAGCCGAGCAGCCCGCAGAAGACAGCGAAGACGAACCAGAAAATGAGAGCGAGGACGTGCAATGATAGTGCCCGGACAGCATCGCCTGCAGCGCTTTCAGTTGGTTAATTGGGGTACCTTCGACCATTATGTTGATATGCCGGTACCGCGAAGCGGACTGCTTATTACGGGCGAATCGGGATCGGGAAAATCCTCTCTGCTCGATGCGATGGCGGCAGTGTTGGTGCGACCGGCAAAGCTGAGGCTAAATGCTGCCGCACAAGAGGGTGGGGTGGGCGACCGGTCGCGCAGCCTGCTCACCTATGTGCGCGGCGCCTATAAACGGGAGGCCGATAGTGATTCCGGCGAACCGGTCACGGCTTTTTTGCGACCGGGGCCAGCCTGGAGCGGTATCTGCCTGACATTCAGTGATGGCCAGGGGAAAATCACCAGCCTTATTCGCCTTTTACATGCGGCTAAAAGCGCGGCTGCGGCCAAGGATGTGCGCAGCCTGTTCATAGTGGCAGAAGAGCCGGTGGATCTGCTTTCGCTTGAGGCTTTTGTGGCAGATGGGCTTGATATGCGTCGCCTGAAGGCCGCATTTCCGGCCTGGAGTATCAACTCAGAATATTCCGCTTTTGCCCAGAAGATGCAAAGGCGCTTTGATCTGGCTGGCGATCAGGCCCAGCTGCTATTGCATAAGACACAGTCAGCAAAAAACCTTACGAGCCTTGACGTGCTGCTCCGTGAATTTATGCTTGATCCTCCGGAGACCTTCGAACTTGCTGACCGGGCAATCGAGCAGTTCGACGAGCTGTCCGCCGCCCATCACCTGGTGGTGGATGCGCGCCGCCAGACTGAGGTGTTAGAAAAGCTCGACACACATGCCCAGCAACGCCGGGAGCTTTTGCAGCGCAGCAAGCGGCTCGGTGAAGAGCGCTCCCATCTTGAGGCTTTTACGCTGCGCCACACGCTTACAGAAACAGAGCTGAAGTTTGAAAAGCTTTTACAAGAGAGCGAGGCGCTTGAAAACGAAGTCAGGCAGGCCGAGGAGTCTTTGGACAAGAGGCGTCTGGAGCAGGAGAGCGCCCGGCGCAAGGCCGACGGGCTCGGCGCGCGTGAGCTGGAGATACTGACAAAAGAGAAGAGCCTGGCCGCGCGTCAACTGGAGCAGATGCAGGCGGAGCTAAAGCGGCTTTCTGAATCTGCCCAAAAGGCGGGCCTGGAGTTGCCTGGTCAGGGCCTCGGCGCCGATGACTTTGTAGCGCAGGTCAGGCTTCGTCTTCAGGAGGCGCAGGAAGATACGCAGGCCCGTCAGTCGCGTTATGCTCTGGCTGCGCGCGCCGATCAAGCCAGCGTGGCGCGTAAAGCTATCGAGCAACAGCTACAGGTTCTGGAGACTCAGCATTCTGCCCTGAGCGGCAAGTTGTTGAACCTGCGCAGGGATCTGGCTCAGGCAGCTGACGTGAACCTTGAGCGGCTTGCCTTTGCAGGCGAGATGATCAGCGTGCGCCCTGAGGAATCCCGGTGGACCGGTGCTATCGAGAGGGTGCTCAGAGGTTTGGCGCAGACTCTGCTTGTGCCAGATGACCTCTATCCCTTTGTCAGCGACTACGTTGATCGCAACCATCTGGGTCAGCGTCTGGTGTATTTGCGGGTGACTCATGAGGCGCCAAAAGTTGATGCGCCAAGTGACCAGCGCAGTTTGGTGTATAAGATTACGGTCAGCGAGGGGGAGTTTTCTGAGTGGCTCTATGCAGAGATCATCAAGCGCTTTGATTACCTCTGTGTTCAGACCCCAGCGGAACTGCGGGCAGTTTCGCGCGGTGTTTCGCTTTCTGGCCAGGTGAAGCATTCGAAGACACGCCACGAAAAAGATGATCGGAGCAAGATTGATGATCCCAGCCGTTGGGTGTTGGGCTCTTCGATCGAAACCAAACGTCAGGCTTTGCAGACAGAATTGCAGCGCCTGCGCAGAGAGGAAGCAGAGGCGCTGGAGGCAAGGGCTGAGGGGGATCGCAACTATGAGCGGCAGCAGAGCCTCATTTTGCAGTTACGCGCCTTGTTGCAGGCGGATTGGAACTCCCTTGACGCTGCGGGGGCGCAAAGAGAACTTGACCGGATCCAGGCACAGATTGACCTCATGGTTCAAAAACAAGATGGTCTGGCTCAGGCACAGGCACAGCTGAAGCGCGCGGGCCAGGCCGTTGCCAGCGCGGAGTCGGTGCGTGACGCCTTGTTGGATAAGTCCAGTCGCAACAAGCAGCTTCTTGAGCTGGAACAGCAGAAGAAGGAACGCATCGTGTCTCAACTTGATGAGTTGGGGCCGATTCCGGAGGCAGTCGCAGCCGATCTCTCCCAGCGCTTTGAGCGTCTGGGTGTACTGAATCCAGAAGAGGCTGGCCGACAGATGCGCGCTGAGGTGGAAAACGCTCTTGGGCAGGCTACCGATAAGCTGCGTCGGGTCGAAGGATCTTGCGGCGCTGTGATGGGTGAGTATAAGACACGCTGGCCGGGCCCCGCGGCAGATTTGGGTCGTGATATCGACTTTCTGGAGGAGTATTTGGCGTTGTTGAAAAACCTACGGGCCGACCGCCTCCCTGAATTTGAAAGCCGCTTTTTTGCGCTCCTGCAAAAGCAATCGCGTAATAACATCGGCACTATCGCCCAGACTATTGCCCGTTCACGTCGCGAGATCAGGCTTCGTATTGACCCGATCAATCGCTCGCTTGCGCAAACAGAATATGCTTCTGGCAAATACCTGAAGATAAAGGTGGTTGACGCTCCGCCCCGTGATGTCCAGGAATTCTTAGAGGACCTCCAGACGATTTCTGCAGGCTCGCTGGAAGATAGCATGAGTCTTGAACTTGACGCAGAGGAGCGCGCTCGCGCAGAAGAACGCTTTGGTAAGCTTGATCGTCTGCTTAAGCGCCTGGCTTCTGTGGAGACCGCAGATCTGACCTGGCGCAGGCAATGCCTGGATACGCGCCTGCACGTTAAGTTCATGGCTGAAGTCATCAGCGCCGAGACCCATGCGGTTACCGATATCCTTGCTGGCGCGGGAGGACTTTCGGGCGGCGAGCGCCAAAAGCTCGTGGCGTTTTGCCTGGCCGCTGCGCTGCGTTACCAGCTGGCCCGCGAAGGCTCTGCCCAGCCGTCTTATGGGCTCGTGATCCTTGACGAGGCCTTTGATAAGACTGATCCGGCTTTTACCAAAGCGGGCCTGGACGTGTTCAGCGCGTTTGGGTTCCAGCTTCTTCTGGCTACGCCCCTCAAGATGCTTCAGACCCTGGAGTCGTATGTAGGCGGCGCAGTCCAGATAAGCAATCGGGAAGGCGAGGGCTCGCGCTGCGAAAAGTTGATCTGGGAGGCGCTCGAGGATGAGGACCAGGCTGCAGAAGCAGAGCCGGAGCCGAAGCCTGTGCAGAGCAGCCTTCTGTGATGCGGTGTGATGTGAGTGTGGCGTTGATGCGAGATGTCGATAGCCTGAGGGCCTGGGCAAAAAAGAAGTATCACAGCGCGCATCGGTCTTGGCTTGCGCTGCCTGACTTTGGTGAGAGCTGCCTGTTTACCTGGCCACTGCATCCACCGACTGAGCAGGAGGCAGACGCGCAGCTGGAGGCGGTGGCGCAGTGGATTGCGCAGTGGCGTCGTGCGAAGCTGCCGCGCGGGTGTGTGACCGGATGGAAAACGGTCAGGTGGCGTGCGCGTGGCGTTCAACAGATGCCTACCCAGGTGCAAGTCAATGGCGCATCAAGCTTAGCCGCATTGGCTGGTTTTGCCTCTGAGTGGAGGCGGGCTGTGAATGTGGCAGAACAGTTGTACCAGGCGTGGCCAACCTGCGAGGACCTGAACAACGCCCTGCCAAAGCTTGCAAGAGAGCTCTGGGAGTTTGATGAAGATGAAATCAAGCGCTTGATTGCTGTTGTTAACTGGCTTGTTGAACATCCCACATCGGGCATGTATCCTCGGCAACTGCCTGTTCAGGGGGTTGACAGCAAGTGGTTGGAACATCATCGGGGCATCGTTGAAAAACTCAAAGCCGCGTTGTCTGATAGTCCTGACCTTGGTCTTGCTTCGCTCCCTGAGCGCTTCAGTGTGCGGGTACTTGATGAGTCGGTCCGCGGTGTGCGAACCGGGGAGCCGCATCTGTTCAGCGCGCCGGCCTCTGAACTTGCGCGGCTTGCCTGGACGCCGGACTGGGTTTTAGTTGTTGAGAACTATCAGACCTTCGCCGCGCTCCCCAAGCTTTCCGGCGTGGTCGCAGTTTTTGGCAAAGGGAAGAACGCTCCGGATTTAGCTGTAGTGCCCTGGATTTACGAAGCGCCCCACCTTCTGTATTGGGGTGATCTTGATACTCATGGCATGCGTATTCTGGGGCTCACACGCAAAGCAATTCCCCAGACCGAGTCGATTCTGATGGATGAGGCTACTCTGGCGCATTTTATAACTCTTGCAGTAATCGAGCCCAAACCCTTCACCGGACAAATCAGCCACCTGACAGAAGCAGAGCTACGTGCACTTGCTCAACTAAGAGAGGACAATCTCCGTTTAGAACAGGAGCGAATAGATATGGCTTTCGCCAGCGCGGCGCTACAGAATCGGATTGAAGCCGAAAGTAAATTGACTTCACGGGGCACGTCTTCTACATGAGCGAGCTGTTTGTGATTCTCTCGATGCTGGTGATTGGTGGTTCGATGTCGGTTTCCGGCACCTTCTTTGGCATGCTTCTGGTCACTGCCATGCGCTATGGCCTGCGCCAGCTTGAGCCAGTCATGACCGGCATGGGGATCGAGATGACGGGCACGACCGAGATCATCCTTTCGGTGCTGATGATCCTCTTCCTGATATGGAGGGCCAACGGCCTTTCCGGAGGACGTGAGCTGAGTCTGAAGGGGCTCTTCAGGAAGAAAGCGAAAGAGAATGTGCTGAACACCGAGGCGGAAGCGTAAAAAAGGAGTCTGATACCTATGTCCACACTGTCTAACGAGCACGTGTTTTACGCGTTTGATCCGAGTCTTGAGCCTGCGCTGCGCATTGCCCAGGGCGAGGAGCTTACCCTTGAGACAATGGATTGCTTTGCCAATCAACTCAACTCACCAGGCGATGAGGTTGACGCGCTTGACTGGGACCGGATCAATCCCGCGACGGGCCCGGTCTTTATCGAGGGGGTCAAAGCCGGTGACCTGGTCCGCGTCCGCCTGCTTAAGGTGGAGCCAACGGGCCACTCGACGATGACCTGTATCCCCGGGGAAGGCGCCCTGGCTGACCATATTGAGGCCTCAGAGACCACTATCATTGAAAATTGTGGCGATGCGGTTGTGTTGCCCACGCAACGTGGCCTGCTGACCATCGCCGCAAAGCCAATGATCGGCGTCATTGGGCTGGCGCCAGCAGAGGGTTCAGTGCCCAATGGCACCCCCGGTGTGCATGGCGGCAACATGGACTGCACGGTGATCGGGCAGGGCGCGGCCCTGTATTTCAAAGCGGGCGTTGACGGTGGCCTCTTTGGTTGTGGCGACCTGCACGCGGTTATGGGCGACGGCGAAGTGTTGGTCTGCGGCGCGGAAACGCCCGGCCTGGTGACCATAACTGCTGAAGTGATTGATGAGCCGCAGTTGCCGGTGCCATTGGTGGAAACTGATGATCTGTACGCAGTGGTAGCGTCGGCTGGCTCGATAGATGACGCGACCAAACTTGCTATTGACCTGATGTTTTCTTTCCTGACGAAGGTGGCAAAACTCAGCGTAAATGATGCGGGGCGCCTCATGAGCCTGGTAGGTAACCTGAAGTTCTGCCAGGTGGTAGATCCTCAGGTGACGGTACGCTTTGAGTTCCCAAAAAGCGTTTTGCAGCAGTTAGGATACCCGGGCATCGGTTAAGCGCGGCAAAGGAGGCGGACTTACCCCTGCCCTATCAGGCTGTCCAGCTCGGCAACGAAGTCGGCCAGGGTGCCGGCGCTGCTCCAGTGGTTGCCATGGCTGCTCTGGGCCTCGTTTCCTACATAGAACGTGGTCATACCCACCTGCGACGCGCTCATGTCGTTTAAGTCTTCGTTACCAACCATCAGGCACTGTCGGGGTGTCAGGTCAAGCCTGCTCGCAAGCTCCTGATAATAGCTGAGCTCGGGCTTTACCGTAAACGCGTTCTCCGAGCTGCTGGCAAGCGGGATATTCATATCTTCAAGGCCCGCCCAGGCCAGGCGCGCCTTAATCGCTGCGGCGCAGAAGATGGGCTGGGAAGCTATGGCGACTGTCAGGCCCCGGTCCCGGCAGCTCTGCACGGCGTGCCGGTTAAAGGCCGCGGGCCGCTCGTTACTTTGAAGCGTGGGAAAGACGTCCTGGAAAAAGCGCGTGAAGAGCGCCTGATAGCGCGCGCGGTCATGCTGGCGGCCCAGCTCAGTGGCATAGTAGTCATCAAAGGCCTGCTGGTTGCTGCGCCCCGGATGGGGGTCAAACATGGCGCCAACCGCCCCGTTTATCAACTGCTCGCCCCGAGCCTCATCCAAATCAAGCTCCGCGCCCAGAAAGCGCGAGAACTCAGCAAAGTAGGAAATGGCTCGCGCGACACTGACGTAGTCGATCAGAGTTCCGTCAAGATCAAAGAATACGGCGCGTATCACAAGCAGAAGGTCCTTTCACAATCACACAGGCAAACACCTTCTTACTATAGCAAAACCCTCGGACAACCCCCGCTCCGGACAACACGCACAGCGCGCGCTGCCCCCGACACGCCTACGCGCGGGGTGGTAATAAGCCCGTCGTGCTCCCGGGCAAGCCCCGGGGTGGACGCTGCTGGCCCGCTTTCAAAGTGTGGTATTATTTTCATAACCATATTCAGACTAGGTCGGCCTGCTGAAAATCAAATACTATCTGGTTTGTTCACACCGCAATGGGGCGTCTAACTTCTGTTTGGTGTGGACTCAGCAGCTGTTTCCACAGTCCGGATATGGTAAGAGGTTGGACGCCTTCTTGCATCTTCTGCTTGCGTAAGCCAGCAGATTGGGCGTACCCTCTTTTTATTAGCGTCTTGTTCTGGGAGTTTTTGGAGGGTTCTTTCCTAAAGGGTGACAAAGGCAACCTGATTGGTAATTGTATACTTTATGTTATATTTTGGGGCTTGTATTATCGTGTTGAGTGCTATACTCAGTTTTAGTATGTTGGTCGCAGGTTAAATGAGGTGCTGGCAGCAGTCTGCCAGCAGATGAAGGAACCTGAGGAAGTAGGTGAGGTATTGAGGGGATTGAAGGAGGAAGGATGAAGGTCATTATCTGTGACGACGACTGGCATGATAGGGAGAAATATGCGACACTTATCGAGCGTATAGCAAAAAAGGAAGGAATTCCGATGGAGCTGAGCCGGTATGATAGTGCCATGAACCTGCTGTTTGACGTCGAGGATTCTAAGTTCGAGGCGGATGTCATTTTCATGGACATCAGCATGCCGGGCATGTCGGGCGACGAAGCTTCCCGGCGCCTGCGAAATCTGGGATACCTCAATGACATAGTATTTCTGACGGTATCTAAGGACTATTTTCGCTCAGCCTTTGATGTGAAGGCTCTGCATTATGTTGTCAAGGGCGAAACTTCTGACATCGAGTTCAAGAGGATATTTCTCAGGTCGGTCCGGGGTCGGGAAGAACGACATCAGGAATATGCGCGTTATGTCGGCGGCGGAGAAAACCGGCTGATTAAGATCAGTTCCATCCGCTACTACGAGATACAGCATAAAATTGTCACGGTGCACTATGACAAAAATATGACCTTCCAATTTCCTCAACTCAGCCTGGGCACGCTGGAAGATGAGCTGAGCGATTACGGCTTCTTTCGCATTCATCGCTCGTATCTGGTAGCAATTTCTGCTATTGATAA
Source organism: Coriobacteriia bacterium (assembly GCA_009781115.1). Lineage (GTDB taxonomy): Bacteria > Actinomycetota > Coriobacteriia > WRKU01 > WQUG01 > WQUG01. Next base: position 4,694 of record WQYT01000018.1, on the reverse strand, counting down.
GTTCACCTGGAAAGAAGTGACGCTCCGGGATGGCTCGGTGCTTCCGTTTGGTCGCAAGCACCAGTATGAGGAGCTTAAGAAGTACCTGTCGGGCGGACAGACCGTATCGGAGGAGCAGACCGTGCCGGAGGAGCAGGCAGCGCCGGGGAAGCATGCGGCGCCAAAGCCGGCTGCGAAGACCGCGGCGCCCGAGCAGACCCCTGCGGAATCAAGCGCAAACGACTCCTCCTCCCCGTTGCCTCAACAGACACAGGAGGCGCAGCAAGAGGTTCAGGAGCTGCAGAAAGCATGAAATGCTATCGCATCAAGACTATAAGCAGAAAGCGTGGTGGCTAAAGTAAAGAGAGTCGCCCCGATACTGATGCTTCTGGCGCTCATGCTGGCTTTGTTGCCCGCGGTTTCTGCCCACGGCGTAAATATCTGGGGGCCGTGGGTCATTGACCGTCAGCCTACGTGCACTCAACCTGGCCAACGACACCACTCCTATACTTCGGGCGGCCAGACCAGCCGGGAATACGAGGATATCCCGGCTTTAGGCCACGACTATCAGCTGACCTCTGAGACGACGCCTACCTGCACGGCGCCGGGCAGGAGGACCTATCGTTGCAGCCGCTGCGGTACGGTGACCACCAAGGCCTACGGCGCGCCGTTGGGGCATACCTATAAGGCGGTCGTGATGGTGCAGCCCACGGTGGAGCGCGAGGGCCTGATGACCTATACCTGCACCCGCTGCGGGGCAAGCTACACAGAACCTATCCCCAAGCTGATCGAGAACTGGGTCATCAAATCCAAAGTTGAACCCACCAGCGCCAAATGTGGCGCCATCCTCTATGAGGACACAATAAGCGGCCGGACAAAAACCCAGATCTTGCCCGCGCTGGGCTATGACTGGGGTCCGTGGACTACCGACCGGGAGGCGACGCTGTTTGCCCCCGGTCGCCAGTATTCGGTCAACCGGAACTATCCGCAAGAGCTTAGGTATCGCGCCACGCCGCAGCTTGTTAACCTCCGGACAAACACGGTTGACGCGGTCATGGCGCCTACCAACTTCATCTTGCTGGGAGCGTTTTCTGCGCTGTTGCTCTCTGACCTTTCGGTCATCTTCTGGGATCTGCGCAAACGTCACAAGACCAGCAGGGTCCGCAGGACTAAAATTTACTACGCGCTGCTTGCCGCAGGCCTGGTGGTCGTTATTACCTGCGTGCCCATTTTCCTGCGTTTGTATATCCCGCATATCAGCTATCTCAATCTTTTGGAGTATACGGCGCTGGCATCCGTTGTTCCGCTGGGGATCGTTTTGCAGATAAAACTGCACCGCCGGCTGCTAGAGCTTAATGGCAGCCGCGGCATCTTTGTACCCGATCCTCATAAGCCAAATATCATCAGCGGCAATAAATAAGCCTTCATTTAGGTCGAAACCACAACTTTTCAGGTGAAAGTGCGCGCGGGCTCTTTTGCTTGCATGCTACCTTAAGTTCTGGCTTTGCTGTGTGCTGCCGTACTGTGGCGCAGGCGATGCCGGTAAGTTGAGGATAACGCGTCGCCACATGCGGCGTGTTGCAGGTGCTGGGGGATGTCAAAGTGAAGGATCAACAAACAGTAGGCGCCGCTAGCCGTGATGTTGGCGCCAAGGCCTCTGGCAATGAAGCCCCGGGGCCAGAAAATGACATCACATTTGATCAGAAATTCAGGGGTTATGATCGCGATCAGGTAGAAGACTACCTTGAAAAGCTTACCAAAGACTATAATGCGCTGTGCGCCACAAACGCTACGCTGCGCTGGGAAAATGAAGGCCTCAGGAATGTTTTGGCTCAACTGGGCCATCGCCCGGATCTGGCGGGGGCGGACCAGTCGGAACTGTCGAGTCTGGCAGACGAACTGGAGGCGTCAGATCTGGAGGACCAGTCAGAGGTATCTGACCTGGTGGACCGTCTGGAAGCATCAAGTCTGGCAGGCGCAGACGGGCTGGACCTATGAAAGACCTCCGTACGGTCAACGATTTCAATAAGGAGTACCTCTATCACTACTGGCTGAAGGAGTCAGAGGAAGCCGCACGCCCCAACACCAAAGCGCGGATTATCAGAAGCGCCATTTTTTATTCGGTCATAGTCCTGTTGGTGGTCCTGGCGTTTTTCTATTCGGGCAATAAAAACCCGAGCAAGCGCTTTGGGCCCTTTGCCTACAATACGATTCTTACCACGTCAATGCAGAGCGTCTACCCGCAGGGCTCGCTCGTGACGTCCTGGGCGATTAAGCCTGCAGAGGCGGTCAAGGCTGGCCTTGCCGACGGTACTGACATTGTCTATACGCGCCAGGACGGCACGGTGGTCTGTCACCGCATCGTAGAGGTCTTAGACGACTACGAGGACAGCGGGCAGCGGGCCTTCAGGACGCAGGGCGTAGATAATCCACAGCCTGATCCCTGGATTACCTATGAAGGTAACGTCATCGGGCGCGTTACTTGGCATGTCCCCTATGTGGGCGCCGCGCTGCTTTTTGTTGCGACAAACCTTCTCTGGATCATTGTGCTTTTAGTGGTGATCTCGGTCATTATCACGCTGCTGAAGATCACCTTTGCTAAAGAGCCCCGCACTGTTGGGGGCGGGCCCGTGACAGGCGGCGGCGGCGTGCTGCCCCCCGGAGGCGGAGGCAGAGGCGGCCCCGGACTCGCCGGCGGCCCTGGGGGTGGTCCCGGCCCTGGCCCCGGATTCGGGGGCAAGTCTGGTCCCGGCCCCGGACTTGCCGGAAACAGAAATTCGCAGGCGAAAACTCATCAGTCTGCTGGCCATATAGATGTGTTATCAGTACCAACAACAGAAAGGAGGTGATGTGTAATGAGTAAGCCAAGATATGCTTTTGCGCACAAGCGTACAAAGAAGCCTGTTATTGCGGCAATCGCTGTTGCAGTTATTGCGGCGCTGATGCTGGGCGGGGCTTTTGCCTGGACTGATTTCACGCAGTCAAAGACCAATAAATTCCGGGGCACCTATGAAGCTGACGCCACCCTGCACGATGAATTTGACGGGTTTAACAAAAACGTCTTTGTCGAAAACTCCGGATCAAATGTGATCTATGTGCGTGTGCGCCTTGATGAGTTCATGCGGGTAGGAACTACCCAATTTGACAGTAAGGCGGATGCACGGGACAAAACAACCTGGACGCCGCATACTTGGGACGGTCCGACTCTTGCTGACAGCGGCAATGCGGATAAGGGCAAATTTGCTGACTACTACGAGTGGAATACTACTGGCTGGGGCGGAGCGCGCGACTATACCCCGGGAACCCCGGGCATGGTCTATACCACGCTGGGCCCTGATGGCAAGGTGCTTCCAGAAGACGTTGACTTTGTTTCGACTGGACCTGCCAGTAAACCCCACCATACGGCCGATGCAAATGAGCCGATGCTCATGAGTGAATTTAAGCGCCTGGAAGAGCAGGACTATGACCAGATGACGCCAGAAGATCAGGCGGAGTGGGACAGCCAAGTCAAGGCAGGTTGCTGGATTTTGGATGACGCCCCGGCAAAAGACGGTGGCGCCTGGGCCTACTGGTCCCTGCCGCTTGCGCCGGACACCGCAACAAACATGCTGCTTCAAGACGTCAAGCTCACCCATGAGCCCGCCGATGACTGGATTTACCGCATCGACGTAAAGTTGCAGGCAGTCAGTCTGTCTGACACTGACTTATGGAACGACTCAGCCGGCACCTTTGGTTACAAGATTAGCGATAACGCCAAACTACTGATCAAAGCCTGGCAAATATGGGAGCAACAACAGCCGTAGAAAGCCGTACCCCTTCGTCATTGCGAGGGAGCGCAGCGACCGCGGCAATCCAGTAATTAGCCCGCAAAGCGACGCGGCAGAGCAGTCCGACACGAGGAGCCCCCCTCCTTTGTCATTGCGAGGAGCGAAGCGACGCGGCAATCCAGTAATGACTGGATGACAAATTGAAAAATGAATACGAGTGGAAGGAGAGAGATAATGCCAAGACAACATGTCCCTCACACCAAGATGAGCGCAAAGAAAAAGGCAGCAGCAATTGCTGCTGCCGTGCTCATCGCAGCTCTGCTTTTAGGCGGAGCCTTTGCCTGGACAGACTTTAGCCAGGCATTCAAGAATCTGTTCCATGGAACAGCAACCCCAGATGTATTACTTCACGATGACTTTACCCCAGGCAAGAACAAAGATGTCTATGTAGAAAACACCGGAGAGACTGATCTGGTAGTCAGAGTTCAGTTTGCAGAGTTTCTGCAAGTTGGAAATGACGTAAAGATAGGTACTGATGCTAAAGATGCTTCTACCTGGAGGGTACGCACCTGGGCAGGAACAACTATTGGAACAGATGGAACCATTCCTGCAACTGATAACTATCACATCTGGCTTATGTCAGGTGAGCAGAAGTGGTATCTGCCAGGAACTTCTGAAATAGGAGACGTAGAATACACCGGCGCTGTAACAGGAGGAAATGGAAACACCACAGAAGAGACTTTAGGTGCAGCTCCTGTTGTTCTGCTTACTGAGTATCAAGCCCATCCTGAAAACTATGATCCAGCAACAGGCTTTTGGATACTTGATGATACCGCAGACGGTAATGGCTGGTGTTACTGGTCAAAGCTTCTTCCTGCAGGAAAAGCTACTAACCTTCTTCTTGATAACGTTACCCTTGATCCAGAAAACAAACCTGATGATAACTAT
>WQYT01000017.1 GCA_009781115.1 Coriobacteriia bacterium | reverse complement strand
CCGGTCTGTTTTACTCGGCGCCCCGTTAGGGTCTGCGCGCCTTTCTCCAGACAGCTCAGGAGGGAAATTTCAAATCGCCTACCGCGCCCCTCGCACCGACCGGGAACTCTCTGTGCGGCTTACAGCGTCCTACTGACCTCCGTCAAAGCTGATTTGATTATTATACTTGATGAAATCAGCCTGTCAACTGTTATTTCGGGGAGCGGGGCGCCGCGCGGGGCGCCGAGAGCGTTGCACCCTGCGATACTGAGCTGACAGAATTACCCCTGGGGTAATTCTGTCAGCAGAGGCGCGCCGGGTCGTCGCGCCCTACGGGGCGGGTGCCAGATCGAAGTGATTGCCCAGTACCCAGGCACAACAGGGCACTACGCGCGCTACAGAGTCAGCGCTTGATGGGATACGAAATCGCTAGTAGCTTCTTTTCTTCAGGAAGGCCGGGATGTCGATATCGTCATCGTCGAGTGGGGTAAAGGACGGCAGCCCACCCAGTGCGCTGTCGCCATCATCGCCACCCAGAGAAAGCGATCCCTGGCGCGAGGTCTTACGCGCGCCATTAAATCCGGTCGCGATGACCGTCACCCGGATCGAGTCGCCCAGCGCGTCATCGATGACCGCGCCGAAAATGATATTGGCATCAGGGCTTGCCGCGTTCGCGACGATCTCTGCCGCCTCATTTGCTTCAAGCAGACCCAGGTCGCTGCCGCCGGCAATGGAGAGGATGAGTCCGTCGGCGCCCTGGATCGAAGACTCCAGCAACGGGCTGGAGATCGCAGCCGTTGCGGCGTCGCTCGCACGCGTGTCGCCGTTTGCCACGCCAATACCCATCAGTGACGTACCGGCATCCTTCATGATGGTACGGATGTCGGCAAAGTCAAGATTGATCAGCCCGGGGACCGTGATAAGATCGGTGATGCCCTGCGTACCTTGGCGCAGGATATCATCGGCATAGCGAAACGCGTCAAGTATCGACGTCTTCTTCTCGGCAACCTGTAGTAGACGATCATTCGGGATAACGATAAGCGTATCAACGGCTTCTTTCAGGCGTTTGATGCCCTCCTCAGCCTGCTGCGAGCGCTTACGGCCCTCAAAGGCAAAGGGCCGGGTCACGACGCCGACAGTCAAAGCCCCCACCTCTTCTTTTGCGATGCCCGCTATGACCGGGGCCGCGCCGGTGCCGGTGCCGCCACCCTCGCCGGCGGTCACAAACACCATGTCAGCGCCCTGGAGCGCCTCCCGGATTTCTTCGCGATTTTCCTCCGCCGCTTCGGCGCCGATATCAGGATTAGCGCCTGCCCCCAGTCCTTTGGTCAAATTAACGCCGATATGTACCTTATAATCGGCGTCCGACATCAAAAGAGCCTGGGCGTCAGTATTGATAGCGATGAACTCGACGCCCTTGACGCCGGCCTCGATCATACGATTAATCGCGTTGGTGCCTCCGCCGCCAACGCCAATAACTTTTATCACCGCAAGATAGTTTGCGCCTGGATCCAACATGCGGGAACCTGCCTTCCTGTCTTCGTGAAACCTTAAAGTTAAACTTAAGAGTAACCCCAAAGGTATAACGGAGTATATTCTCATAGTCAATAGAGCAACTCAAGTATAAACTGAAAAAAACCTTAAGAATTACTTGAGGGTTTATGAAAACCGCAGGTCAGATGGTGTGTCCATAAGAAAACAGTTTGGTGTCTATGGCTTTATTCGGCCGTTGTGAGGCCGCGCCAGGTCGCTTTATCGACCGCAAGAACATTGATGAGGTTGACCTTGCCTTTTTGCTTTTCAAGAATGGCCCGGATGGTTTTATCCTTGTCCGCAATGGGTTCTGCAGAACCGATATCGACTTCGATCATACCCTTAAGGTAGAGTTTTGTGCCCGCAACATTTGGGGCAGAAACGCTTGCGATCTGCGCGCGCAGCTCAGGAGATATCCCATTTATTATCGCCAGCATATTTTTTATTGTCGCGTCTTTAGCCGGCGCGCCCAGGGCAAACGAGCGATCCTCAACGTCTGTTATTACGATGATCTGGGCCCGCTCTTCCGCCGATAAAACATGCGAGTCGCCCCCCGTAGCTGACGCCGAGACAGTCGCTGTTTCTGCGTCAAAGTAACCCAGCCAAACGCCGTCATGAGAGATGAGCCAGCCGCGCTTTTTCCCGCTGCCATCATCAAGGTAGGCTACGGGTTTTCTTTCCGTAATCTCAAGCGTAACCCGATGCGGCAGATGACGGCTCACTTTTGCGCTGCTGATCCAGGCATTTCTCTCAAGGTTTTTTTGCAAGCTGCGCACAGAGAGCAAAGGGACCGTGCGGCCAGGAGGCAGCGCAGCCAGCGCGGTCACCTCCGCTTTGGTCAGCAGGTGATTGCCGGTCACACGGACGTCGCTGACAGCAAACAGCGGCGAATGCAGCGCGTAGTTCACGCCAAATACCAGGCCGCAGATCGCCGCTATCACGCCCAGCAGCGACAGCACCTGACGCGCACTGCTCTTTCTCTTGCGCTGACTGCGTTGTTGCCGCTTACGCTCCACGAGCTGCTGCGCCTCGCTCAGCTCTGCGGGGCGCTGGCGCCCGGCGCCAGCGCCGCTTGCTTTGCGCTGAGCCTTTTGCGGGCGCGGGGCGGATCGGTCCTTCTTCTGCTTTTGCTTCTGCTTTGGCGCCGCTTTGGGCGACGCGTCTGGCCCAGAACCGGCCTGAAGCCCGGCCTCACGTTCAAGTTGAGTTGTGGTCCGGTCGAGGCGGCTCGTTACTTCCAGACGCTTGCGGCCCCGGCGCCGCGCGCCACCGGCGCTGGCTGCTCTTCTCTCGCCAGACGTCGATGCCGACGCCGCCCGCCGCGGCGGGCGCCCGGAAGAGCGCCGGGACAACTCGGCAGAGAGCTGCCTGCGAACGTCAGCGTTCGTCAAACGACCCGAGGAATCGGATTTCTGGTGTAAGTTCGATGCCATAGTTAGTCTGTACTTTATCACGAATCTCTGTAATGAGCTTTACTACATCTTGCGCCTGTGCCGCGCCCCGGTTCACAATGAAGTTCCCGTGCAGCTCCGAGACCTGCGCGTCGCCCTGGCACGCGCCCTTCATTCCCACCTTTTCAATAAGCGCGCCAACAGAAACTCCCTCCGGATTTTTAAACACCGACCCCGCGTTGGGCACAAACAGGGGCTGAGTGGCCTTGCGGTGCGCCAGGGCGCCGTCGATGCGCTGGGCTATCAGTTGCGGGTCATCCGGAATCAGCGCAAGGCGCGCCTCCAGGATGACCGCAGCTCCCCGCAGGCTGCTCCGGCGGTAGTGCCAGGAGATATCGGCGCCCCGCAGGCGCTGCAAGCCGTCGTGCGAAACGTAGACGGTGACCTCCCGGACCAGCGGCCCGATCCATTCAAGACGGGTCCCCACATTGCCCGCGAGCGCCCCGCCCAGCGTGCCCGGGATACCAGTCGCGAACTCAAGCCCGGCAAGACCGGCGCTCTGAGCCTCCTGAACCAAGCGGGCCAGCAACATGCCTGCGCCCGCTGTCAGGCTCCTTTGTTCGGGGTCAACAGCACAGCTCCGGAAGTGAGAGCCCAGGGCCAGGCATATCCCCTCAAAACCGGCGTCAGAGGCCAGGATGTTTGTTCCCCGGCCAACCACTGTGAGCGCAAGCTCATGGCACGCTGCAACCTCGTGCACCCGTCGGATATCGGCCAGGGATTCTGCTTCGACCCAGAGCGCCGCGGGCCCGCCGATGCGGAAGCTGGTATGCTTGCTCAGCGGCTCGTTGCGCCTGCACGTGCCCTCAAGGTCCTGGCCCAACACGCAGGCCAGCTCATCAAACAATCGCTCGGTTGTCGCTGTCGCCACGAAGGTTTCCTAGGGCTGCGCCACGCGCGCCTGATCGGCGGTTGCGCAAGCCGCTACCGCTACCGCCGCCACCTCTGCTTCTCCTGCGCCTGCCTCCTCGCCCCCGGAGCCTCCGGAGCTCCCGGAGCCTGAACGCAGACGCGCCTCAAGCTCCTTTTCGTGATGCTCCAGAAACAGCGGCCCCAGCAAGGTGACGTCTCCTGCGCCCATGGTGATCAGGAGGTCGCCCGGTCGCAGGCTCTGTTCAAGATAGGGCGCCAACTCTGAGCGATGCGGCAGGTAGGCGACGTCAATATGTGGATGGCGCGTCAGGAGGGATTCGAGGATGGTCCGACCGCTTACGCCGGGAATGGGCGCCTCCCCCGCACTGTAGACATCAGTCAAAATGACCTTGTCGGCCGCGGTAAAGGCCTCGCCAAAGTCATCGGCAAAGGCCTGGGTGCGCGAGTAACGATGCGGCTGAAACACCACCACAACCCGCTCTGCCCCCAGATGCGCAGCGCCGGTTAAAGTCGCCGCAATCTCGGTCGGGTGATGGCCGTAGTCATCAACAACCTTGATGCCATCCGTGCTGACACCCACAAGGTCGAAACGGCGATGTACCCCCTTAAAGGAGCTAAGCGCGTCCGCCGCGCGATCAGCGTCGATGCCCAGCTGGTCAGCCAGCGCCAGGGCGGCGGCGGCGTTTGCGACCATGTGGGCGCCGGGCAACGCAACACGGGCGGTCTGGACGCCCCCGTCAGGATAGCGCAGCTCAAAGGTCGAGCCCTGATCCGCAGAGCTTATATCCAGAATGCGGTAGTCGTCATCAGGACCTGCGCCATAGCGCAGCACCCGCCGCCCGCTACAGCGCGCGACCTCCAGCGCATGGGCGCTTTCGCCCGAGACGATGACCGTCCCGTCAGGATCGACCTTATCCAGAAACGCGGCAAACGTCGCCTTGATATCGTCCAGATCCGCATAGTGATCCATGTGGTCGGGTTCCAGATTGGTCAACACGACTATCTGCGGGGACAGATAGAGAAAACTGCGGTCACTCTCATCGGCCTCAACCACAAAGTCAGGACCGCTCCCGGCGTGCGCATTGGTCTCGAACTGAGTGATCTGGCCGCCAATGCAGAACCCGGGGTCAAGCCCGAGCCCGGTAAGCAGGACCGCGATCATAGAAGACGTCGAGGTTTTGCCATGCGTCCCGGCCACCGCGATCGTGCGCCGGCCCCGGCACAACCAGGCAAGCATCTGCGCGCGCGGCCAGACAGGGATACCGCGGCGATAGGCCTCCAGGAGTTCAGGATTATTATCGGTAATGGCTGTCGAGATGACAACAATATCGGGGTCGGTGATGTTTTGCGCCGCATGTCCGGAGGACACGTCCATGCCAGCCTCGCGCAGCGCGCGCGTGTAGCGCGAATCCTTCAGGTCAGAGCCTGTTACCGTGACTTCGCCGCGCGCCAGGAGCACCAACGCCAGAGCCGACATGCCCGCCCCTCCGACACCGATAAAGTGCACGTGCGTAAGCGGGCGATCAAGATCGCTTGTTTCAGGCAGTTCCTGTTGAGTCATAGTTGCTATCCCTTTGTTCGAAACGCAGCGGCTTCGACACAATCCGCCAGAAGCGCTGCGGCATTTGGTCGTCCAAATCGGCGTGTTGCCGCCTCCATCGTATCACGGCGCTGCGCATCTGATAAGAGTCCGTCAAGGATAGCCACAAATTCGGCACTATCGAGCTGGCTGTCCGGTAGCATGAGCGCCCCGCCCATCTCGACCAGGTCGCGGGCATTGCTCGTCTGATGGTCGTCGGTCGCGTGAGGAAACGGCACCAGCACCGCGGGCAGACCGAGCGCAGACAGCTCTGCGATCGAGGTTGCCCCGGCGCGCGTGACCGCCAGGTCGGCGGCAGCCAGGATGTCAGCAATGTCGTCCAGATAGGCAAAAAGATGATAGCGATCTTTGAGCGCTTGAGCCACGGCGCCGGCGCCACCCTGATCGATCAGGGATTGCGTTTCCGCACGGACCTGCTCGTGCTCTCCTGCGCCCGAAGCATGAACGACGTGAAGTTGCGGATAGCGCGCAAGCACGTCGGGCAATATCCGCACAAGCGCCTCGTTAAGATGGCGCGCGCCGCGGCTTCCCCCAAAGACCAGCAGCACCAGCGCGTCGGCGCCGATACCCAGCTGCCTGCGCCCACGCTCGCGCTGACCGGCCAGCACCTCCGCGCGCACAGGGTCGCCTGTTACCACCACATTCAGGCGCGGCGCGGCTGCGTCACGCTTCTTGTGCTGCTCGCGAAACAGCGCCGCTGACTGCGGATAGGTAACCGCTATGCTCTGGGCGTATCGCGCAAGAAAGCGGTTGGTCATGCCCGGCACAGAATTCTGCTCGTGGACCACCAGGGAAACCTTTGGCCTCTGAAAGCGGGCAGCCAGACCCACCGGTATCGCGACATAGCCGCCAAATCCGACCACGACATCCGGGCGCTCCCGCTTAAAGACGCGGCGAAGCTTCAGCGCACTGCGCGCAATGACCAGACTTGACGTCAACAGCGTCAGCGGATGCGCGCGGTTAAATCCTGCCGCACGCACCGGGGTAAAGTCGAGGCCTGCGTCGGGCGCCAGACGCGCCTCAGGGCCGTCAGGAGTGCCCACGTAGCAAAGCGTATGACCGCGCTTTTCCAGCTCAGCGGCGAGAGCCAGGGCCGGATAGATGTGCCCCGCTGTCCCACCGCCACTCAAGACTATCCTCATGCTCGTCTTCCTTCTTGCCGGGACTGCGCCTGCCCGCAGATCGCTTCTTTTTGGGAGCGACCTTGCGAGGCGGCTTCTTGCCAGAGTTTTTCTTGTTGCGATTATTCTTATCGGAGTTCTTCTTATCGGAGTTCTTCTTGCGAGGAGGCTTTTTATCCTCGCTCTCCCGGCGCACCCGGGGCTCCCCCGGACCATACGCACCGGAAGGAGGCGCGCCAGCTCCAGCGCCAGCTCCGGCACCAGCGCCACCGATAACCAGGCTGAGGCGCGAGGCCGGACGCTGTGCCTCCTTGACCGGGCGTCCGCCGCCAAAGCGTGAAACAGACAGGATAATACCGACCAGCGACAGGCTGGTAACAAGTGACGTCCCGCCCGCCGTCACAAATGGCAGGGGCTTTCCGGTCACCGGAATCAGCGACGTCACGGCAAAGATGTTGAGCACAGCCTGAAAGACCAGCAGTATAACCGCGCCACCCGCAAGCGAGCGGCCCAGGCGGTCTTTAGCCCGGGCGGCGATGCGCATACCGCAGAGCAGGATGAGCACAAAGGCCAGGATGATCGTCAGCGTGCCGAGAAACCCCAGCTCCTCGCCGACAATCGCCAGGATAAAATCGCTTTGAGCCTGGGTAAGCCAGGTATATTTCTGACGCGAGAGACCGGGGCCGACCCCCGCAAGCCCACCACCTGCCAGGGCGTACTGGGCCTGCCGGGCCTGGTAGTCCGCCTGCCCGGAGGTCAAGGCAGTAATAAAGCTTGAGATACGATTGGAGCCGTAGCTTCCGCCCGAAAGAAGCAGCCGGACAGACAGGATGAGCGTTCCGATGGCTCCCAACCCAAGGGGAAAACGCAGCGGTAAGTCGCAGAGAAGCCAGGCGCCTGCCAGGCCTACGCAGACTATCAAAAACGTCCCCATATCGGGCTCAAATAAGATCAGCGCCAGCGCCACGCCAATAAGCAGCGCCGGAGCAATCAGGTTATGTAAGTCCAGGCGCGCTTTTGGCGCAGTTTTTGAGCGCAGGGCAGAAAACGCGCTGGCGCCAACTATCAACAGGACCGGTTTAGCGATCTCTGAAGGTTGGATCGTGACCGGGCCCAAAGGGATCCAGCGATGCGAGCCCAGCGTCTGGGGGAACAGAAAAACCGCGATCAGACCCGCAATCACCACAAAGCCAAAGGGCGCCGCAAAGCGGATGAAATGATGATAGTCAATACGCGAGATAATAAACGCGATGATTACGCCGGTTGCGATATAGATCAACTGCATGAAGCCGCTTTGGAAGGCAGAAAGCTTCAGGCCCGTCAGAAGCGCGGTGATCGAGCTTGACTGTCCCGCCCGGTCTGCGACCGCCTGCCCCTGCTGGCTGACCTCGCGAATAGCCGCCTCTCCGCTTGAGGCAGAAAACGCCATCAAAAGCCCGATCGCGATAAGGATCGTGACCCCCACCAACAGAAAGTAGCGCGCCGCCGGCCCTCCGGCAAAATCCCGCAGGGCGCTTTTGCGCTTCGCCTTCCGGGCGTCTCCGGTGCTTTGGGCGCCGTGAGAGGCCATCTAGCGCCACCACCTCAGGCGTCTGCGCGCGTTCGGCGCACGGTCTTTTGCGTGCCCCGGTGGCGAGAGGGGCCGAGTCGGGCACGGGGCCGGATACTCGTCAACAGTCTGCGCCCAAATGCTCACATGAGCGCGAAAGGCGTCGCCACGCTGAGCATAGGAGTAAAACTCATCAAAGGAGGCACAGGCCGGCGAAAGCAAGACCACCTCACCCGGGCGTGCGATCGTCGCAGCGCAGCAGACCGCTTCTTCCAGATCTGTGCAGCCCGCAATCGGCGTTGTCGTGCCGAGTTGTGCCTGTATCCTCAAAAAATCTTCCTCAAGCGCCGGGCCCTCCGCGCCAAAGGTATAGACCTTGCGCACGTAAGGGAGCGCCACGCGCGCCAGCTCATCATAAGAGGTGCCCTTGCCCTGCCCTCCTACCAGCAGATGCACCTCCCCGGGGCCAAACGCGGTCAGGGCCGCGCGTACCGAATCCGGATTGGTGGCTTTTGAGTCATCAAAGTAGCGTACGCCCTCGACTTCTATGATAAGTTCCAGTCGGTGCGCAGGCGCCGCGAAGGTCTTCAGGCCGGCTGCTATCTGCTCCGGCGCCACGCCAAAGTGCGCGACCAGCGCAGCTGCAAACAAAGCGTTGACAACGTTATGCTGCCCTGACAGGGGCAGCTCGTCTGCGCGGCAAAGCGCCTGGGGGGCGCAGGCCGGATCAAGGTGAAGCCACAGCATCCCGGCGTGCACGTAGGCCGCAGGCGCGGCGTACTCAGAAAGCGAGACTGTCGCCCGGGTAACGGGGGTCTGAGCGATTACAGCGCCCGTGCGCTCCGCAAATGGGTCCGCGTCCCAGAGCAGCGCAAGATCGCCCGCGCACTGATGCGCAAATATCTTCTGTTTGGCGGCTGCGTAGTTTTCAAGCGAGCCATGCCAGTCCAGATGATCGGGCGCCACATTGAGCAGGGCGGTCGCCTGGGGAGCAAAACTGGTCGTATACTCCAGTTGAAATGACGAGGCTTCAACAACCAGTATCTCTGGCAGCGCGCCTTCTGCGCACAACAAGTCGGTCACCGGCTCGCCAATGTTGCCAACGCTGGCGGCGCTGCGTCCGGCTTCGCGCAGCAAGTGCGCGCAGAGCATCGTCGTGGTCGTCTTTCCGTTGCTGCCGGTGATCGCTATCCACTTCTGCCCGGCTGGCGCCAGGCGCCAGGCAAACTCAAGCTCGCTGATAAGCTCGTCGCAGTGGCGCTGCACCGAGACCGTCAGCGGATCGTGCGGCGCAAGGCCCGGGCTGATGACCCCCAGCTCAAAATGACCGGCCTCCTCAGGCAGCGCTTCTGCCCCCAGAAACGCCTGCACTTCAAGTTCCGGCTTCAGACGCGCGGCGCTCTGGATAAACTCATCAAGACGGGCGCGCAGGGCGGCGGTATCAGCGCCGTCTGTGATAGTCAGCTGCCCCAGAGAGGGCAGAAAGCCCAAGGAACCAGACCCAGACGCGCCACCGGGCAAATCAGTCGTCAGCACCGCGCGCGCGACTGCCTGACCGCTGCGGCCAAAGCCTGCGATAAGCAGGCGCGAGGACGCCGGGCCACTCATTTATGACCCCAGGCGGGTGAACTGGAAAAAGAAAATGACGAAGCCGAGCGCGACAAACGACCCTGCGATGATCCAGAAGCGCACCATGACCTTTGTCTCAGACCATCCGAGCATCTCGAAGTGATGATGAATGGGCGCCATCTTGAACACGCGCTTTTTGAAGCGTTTATACACGAGCACCTGGATGATGACCGAAAGCGCCTCGGCAACAAAAACCCCGCCAATAAGCGGCAGGAGCAGCTCGGTCTTTGTGACCATGGCCAAAGCGGCAACAGCGCCGCCCAGACCGAGGGAGCCGGTATCTCCCATGAAAATTTCTGCCGGATGGCTGTTATACCAGAGAAACCCAATGCAGGCGCCGGTGATTGCCCCCGCCAGAAGCGAGACCGGCAGCGAGTTTTGCGCATAGGCAATGGCGGCAAACACCAGCATCACGATCATGACGATGCCGGCGGCCAGACCGTCCAGGCCGTCGGTCAGGTTCACCGAATTTGAAAGCGCCACGATCATGAACACCGCAAACGCCAGATAGAGCCAGGGCAACTGGATGGCAGCCCCCCACAGAGAGAATCGCGTAGTCACAATCCCCAGATCAAGATACATTCGCGTAGCAGGCAACTGGAGCTTGGTGCTGATATGGACCCAGTTGACCGCTGCCGTGGCGCTGGCCAGCGCGATGAGCACCTGGCCGATGATCTTCGCGCGCGCCTTCAGCCCCAGCGAGCGCTCATAGGCAACCTTCTCCAGGTCATCAATCATCCCTAAAAGGCCACAGGCAAGCGTCGTCACCAGCACGAGGACCGCGGCGCGTACCGCAAGGTTATAGTTCACCAGCTTGTCAAATGAGGAGTTGGTCGCTTCCGGCGCAGCCCAGTAGGTCAGGACGCCAAAAACCAGCGCAACCACGACGAGGATGACCACGCCGCCCATCGTGGGCGTCCCCTGCTTTTTCAGGTGCCCGGCTGGTCCGTCAGCGCGCACCTGCTGGCCGATCTGGCGGTGATTTAAGAGACGAATAAACAGCGGCGTGAGCAGCGCCACCAGAGCAACCGCTGCCGCAAGCGCTAAAAAGACCTGAAATGTCGGATACTGCGCTAGCTTTGTCAGCACGACGAAGACCTATCTCCTCTCAGTTTTCAGCCTGCAGGGCCTCAATGACCCGCTCCATGCGCATCACCCGGGAGCCCTTAACTAACACGATATCACCCGGGCGCACAAATGAACAGAGGCTCTGCGTCAGCACAACCATATCATCATAAGCGACTTCAGGGCTACAGACAGCACCAAACTGTGAACCGAAAACGAACAGACACTCAAGGCCCAGCTCGCGCGCAAGCGTAAGCACCGCACGGTGGGCCTCGGCTGAGGCCGCACCCAGCTCCAGCATATCACCCAGCACCGCGATGCGGCGACCCCCGGCGCGCGAAGGCTGCAAAGACGCCAGCGTGCGCAACGCGGCTGCCATCGACTCGGGGTTGGCGTTATAGGCATCGGCGATAAGCGTGATGCCGCGCTTTGGTACGTCAACGCTTTTAAGCCGCAGGCCCGTCGGAGTAACCGCCTGGAGCGCAGCGGTCATCGCCTCGGCGTCCAGGCCCAGATGAAGGCCGACCGCAAGAGCAAGCAGCGCGTTGTCGATGTTATGAGCCCCGGAAACACTGAGGTCAAGGGGCAGCGTGCGCCCATCAGGAAAGGTGACGCGCGCGTGGGCGCAGGCCTGGCTGTCAAGGCACAGGTCTGACGCCACGAGGTCAGCTTTCACAGGCGCGCGGCCAACCGTACAGATACGGGCGCTTGTCGCCGAACGCAGCAGACGCTCGAAGGGGACGCCTGCCTGAAACACGGCCAGGCCGTCTGTGCCTGCGGGCAAAGCCTCAAAGAGCTCCGCCTTTGCGCGCGCGATGTTCTCGCGACTGCCCAGGCGCTCAAGATGCGCGTCACTGATCGTGGTGATGACGCCGATCTGCGGGCGCGCGATCTCTGCCAGAAGCGCGATCTCTCCGGCAGCGCGCATGCCCATCTCGACGATGAGGGCCTCGGTCGTCTCATCTGCGGAAAGCAGCGTCAGCGGCACGCCCAGCTCGTTATTATGATTGGCCTCGGTGGCAACCGTCTTCAGGCCCGTGTTCAGCGCCGCCTTCAGCAGCTCTTTGGTAGAGGTCTTTCCGGTCGATCCCGTGACGCCGATAACCGGAATGCAAAGTCTTGAGCGCTGGAAGCGCGCCAGATCCTGGAGCGCCTGACAGGCGTCGTCAACCTGAATAAGCGTCAGCGAGCCGGAAGCAGGGGCCGGGACGGGTTTTGTCACCAGGGCGATCGCAGCGCCTGCCCGCGCGACGTCTTCCAGATAGTCGTGCCCGTCTCCGTGTGCGCCGGTAAACGCAACAAAAACTGACCCCGGGCTGGCAGCACGCGAGTCTATCACACAGGCGTCAGCTTCTGCGTCTGCGCTGCCCGCGCAGACGCGCCCGCCTGTAGCGCGCGCGATTTCTGCGGCAGTCATGCGCAGCATGACTGCGCGCCTTCCTGCTTCTGCTCGCGCGCCAGGGCTGCCAGCGCGGCGCGCGCCACCTCGCGGTCATCGAAGTGGATCGTGCGGTCCGCAAAAATCTGGTAGTCCTCATGGCCCTTGCCCGCAATGAACACGCAGTCTTCGGCTTGTGCCATCGCGACCGCGCGCTGTATGGCGGTGGCGCGATCAATGATGACCTCATAGGACGCTCCCGTCTCCTTCAGGCCGGCTTCGACTTCTGCCAGTATTGCCGCGGGGTCCTCGCTGCGCGGGTTGTCGCTTGTGGCGATCACGTAGTCTGAGCCCTGCCCCGCCGCACGTCCCATCAGGGGGCGCTTACTGCGGTCGCGATCCCCTCCGCAACCAAAGACCGTGATCAGGCGCCCGACCGTCACGTCGCGCAGGGCGCCAAGCGCCGTACGCAGGGCGTCATCAGTGTGCGCGTAGTCAACGATTACGGTAAAAGGACAGGCGCCCGCCTCGACATGCTCCAGGCGACCGGGCGCCGCCGTGACACGCGCCAGCAGCGGCGCGACCTCTTCAAGGCAGAGCCCCAGGCAAAGCGCGCAACCGGCGGCAATCAGTACGTTGTGGACGTTATAGGCGCCCACCAGCGGCGTCTGCACCGCCGTCGCCGTAGCGCTGCACCCAAAGGCTGCGGCGGGCTCCCACAGGCTAAACGCCGTCTTAGTTGGCCGGTAGCTCACCTGCGCCGGGTCAAAGGCCAGGTCGCGGGGCTCTGCGGCAGAGGAAGAGGAGCCCTCGCAGGCGCCCACCGCAAACACTGGCGTGCCCTGCTCGCTTAGCTCCCGGGCCAGACGCGCGCCCCAGGCGTCATCGACGTTTATTACGCGCGCCGCTGCCTCATAGTTGGTAAAGAGCTTCTTTTTCGCCGCAAAATAGTGTTCCATATCATGGTGCCAGTCCAGATGGTCCTGGCTGAGGTTCGTAAACGCCACAGCCGCAAAACGCACCGCGCCCACGCGCTCAAGGTCTAACGCATGGCTGCTGACTTCCATCACCACATCACTGACCCCGGCAGCCAACATGCGCGCCAGCAGCTGCTGGAGCTCCAGCGCATCAGGCGTCGTGCGCTCAGCTGGCTCGCGCACGCCCGCGATCCGGGTCTCAACGGTCCCAATCAGCCCCGTCCTACGTCCCGCGCCAGCAAGCAGGCTCTCCAGAACATAGGCCGAGGTCGTCTTGCCATTAGTCCCCGTGATCCCTGTGACGCGCAGCCGGTGACTGGGCTGGCCATAGAAGCGCGCGGCAACAAGCGCCAGCGCGTGGCGGCTGTCGTCAACAACAATCTGGGGCACAGAAGCCGCGTCAAGCTCTGGCAGCGCGCGCTCAACCACCAGTGCTGTCGCGCCCGCCTGGGTGGCCACGCGCGCAAAGTCGTGCCCGTCGCTTTGCGCTCCCGGGATGCAGAAAAACAGCGTTTGAGGCTTGACCTTGCGCGAGTCATGCGCCAGTGCGGCAATCGGCAGCGCGCGCTGCACTGCGCTCAGTTCGCGCAGGCGCGCCTCAGGCACAATGCCCTCCAAAAGCTCTGCCAGCGTAAAATCGTGTGCGTCAGTCATGATCTGAAGTCCCCGTCGTCGTTCCTGTTCCCGTTCCCGTCGTCCCCGTTGTCCCCGTCGTTGTCTGGCCTTGTCCGGCAGCCGTGGTCTGCGGGATATTCAGCTGCCCCGCCGCATACGTTAAGATGTCGCTGTAGGTTGGCCCGGCAACCGCCGCACCGTAATAACTCTTGCCCTGCGGCTCAAAAATAACCACCAGGCAGAGCAGTTGCGGGTCGTCTGCCGGAAGATAGCCAATAAAGGAGCTGGCGTACTTATCCGCCACATAACCCTTGCCCTGCTCGGCAATCTGCGCGGTCCCGGACTTGCCGGCAGATACATAGCCGGGCGCCGCCAGGTGGTCCTTTGTGATGACGCCCTTAAGTATTTCTGTCGCCTGCTGACAGACGGTCGCGTCCAGGATCTGCTTGTTTTGCGCAGCCCAGTCCACTGCTTTTGCCGGGTCAGCCGGAACGTCAGCCAGCAGATGCGGCGTGACCAGCGTGCCGCCATTTGCCACCGCGCTGACACAGCGCGCCAGAGAGACCGGCGTCAGCGAGACCCCCTGCCCAAAACTCGCATTCGAAAGCAGAATCTTTGACCAGTCCTTCTGCGGGGCCAGGTAGCCTTTGGTCGATCCGGGAAAGTCAATACCCGGGTCGCTGGCAAGCCCAAAGTCTTCAAGATTGCGATAAAACACGTCCAGCCCCATTTTTTCGGCCATTCTGGTTGCCCCCACGTTGCTGGATTGCCGGATGATCTGGGTCACGCTCAGCGTCTCGGTGCTGTGAAAGTCCGCGTCCTTTACCACATGAGAGCCAATCTGGACGCTGTAGGGTACGGAAAACGGCGTGGCAGGCGCCAGCGACTTTGACTGAAGCCCACCGGCCAGGGTAAGCACCTTAAAGGTTGATCCCGGCTCGTAGAGGTCAACCAGGGCGCGATTGCGGATGGCGTCATTTGTGGTGTTTTTCAGGTCACCCGGGTCAAAGGACGGAGAAGAGCTCGCGGCATAGATATCCCCGTTCTTTGGGTTCATGACCACGACAGCTCCGGTTTTTGCCCGGTGCGCCTTGACCGCTGCGTCCAGTTGTTTTTGTGCGTAGTAGGCGATCTGGCTATCAACAGTCAGGATGATATCATGGCCCGGCTTAGGAGCGATGGTCTTCTGGATGCCAGCCGGGATGGGGTTTCCGGCCTGATCCCGCTCGCTGAAGTTGACCCCCGGGGTCCCCTGCAAAACAGAGTCGTAGCGCATCTCTATGCCGGCGACCCCTTTGCCGTCGGCGTCAACAAAGCCAACAATCTGTGCCGCGACCGTAGCAGCCGGGTATACACGTTTGTAGTCCTGGGTAAAGGTAAGCGTCTGCATCTCGCGCTTAAGCTTCTTGACCTGCACGCTGTCACCGGTGCTCAAGTCCGTGCTTTTCTTAAAGGCGGCCACGGCGTCGGCGTCGGCCTTTTTTACCAGCAGACTGTAGCGGCCCTTGCGCGACAGCTGCGTCACGTAGGTCTCCGCTTTGCCTCCAAAGGCCTGCGCCAGCCGCGCGGCGACCACCTGCTTGTAGCTTATAAGGGTCGGGTCGGCACTGATGTTATAGACCAGCACGGACTTTGCCAGCACATTGCCCTGCCGGTCATAGATCGTCCCCCGCTGGGCCGGCGTGGCAGTCTGAGTGATCCGTTGGTTCTCCGCTTTTTGGGCAAGCGCTTTGGCCTGAAGTATCTGGACCGAAAACAGCCGCGCGACCGCGACCGCCAACAGCAGCAGAAAGCAGCCCGTGAACAACATGATAAAACGTTGCGAGGACTGCTTTCTGTGAGAAGCAGATTGTTTTGCCGTGCGAGAACTCATAGAACAACCTTACGCAATTCAGCGCGTTGCGGCAAGGCCGACATCACCCACCAGAAGCGCGCTGGCCTGTCCGGCGGTCAGACGGGCGAGGGTACTGAGGCCCGGTATCCGGCCAAAGCCGGCGCGTCCGCGACGGGGCGCCTGCGACGGGACCTCCTGCGGCGCCGCCGCCACGCGAGGCTTAGCGGAGTCAAGCTCAACGGTCATCTGGCCCCCGGTAGCTGGCACCATGCCGAGCTGAGTGGTGGCGATGGTATTGATCCGCAGCGAAGAGGTCAGCACTGAGCGCCGCATCTCCAACTGCTCGGAGCGCGCGTTAGCCGCATCCAGACTCTCCTGGATGAGGACCGACTGCTGGCTGTCACGGGTCGCCTGGGCCGACAAAAAGACCGGCCCCAGCCCGAGGACCACCAGCGCCGCGCATACGACTACCACCGTCGTAAACACCCGACGGAAAGGACGCGCGTCCTGATGGCGCGCGCTTTGTGACGCGCGCGCTGAGCGTGCCGCCGTCGCGCGGCCCGGCTTTGGCTTGCCGCCCGGGATTAAACGCAACCCGGTGCGCTCGCGCTCCTCTGCCTCATCGTACTTATACTGGTAAGCTGTTGCTGCCATCAGAACACCTCCTTTCTTGTTTGTTCGTGTTCGCTCTTCCGTTCTTCTGTTTTCTCTGACAGATGATGGCCCGTGCCCGTGCCACCTTCTGTGTTCTTCTTATGCTGGATAGCCTCTGGTACGCTGCGCCGGGCGACCCTCAAGCGCGCCGAACGCGCGCGCGGGTTTGCCTGGGCCTCAGCGGTACTGACGCGCAGGGCGCCGCGCGTCAAAGGCGCAAGGATCGCGCCCCGGCCACAGGCGCAGACCGGCAGGTCCGGCGGGCAGATGCAACGGTCCTCCCAGGCGGCAAAGCTCGTCTTGACCAGGCGATCTTCCAGAGAGTGAAAGGTAATCACCCCGATGCGTCCGCCTGGCGCAAGCCAGCCGACCGCACAGTCAAGCCCCTGTTGCAGCGCGCCAAGCTCATCGTTTACCGCAATACGCAGGGCCTGGAAGGTCCGGCGCGCCGGGTGTCCGCCCGCTCTGCGCTCGCGCGCCGGTATGGCGGCTTTGACCACCTCCACCAGATCGTCACTGGTGTGCAGGGGATGCTGCGCGCGGGCGCACACAATGAAGTGCGCGATGCGCGACGCCCAGCGTTCTTCTCCCCCGTTGCGCAGGAGCGCCGCCAGTTCAGCCTCGGTACTTGCGGCCAGAATCTCTGCTGCCGTTGGCGCGGCGCCGTCCGGGTCCATCCGCATGTCAAGCGGTGCGCCCGGATGATAGCTGAAGCCGCGGCGCTCGTCATCAAGCTGCGGAGAGCTGACCCCAATGTCGAACAAAATGCGATCGACATAACCGAGCGGGACGCCTGCAAGCAGACGGTCCAGGTCGCGGAAGTTTCCCTTCAGCAGCAAGTAGGCGGCCGGCGTCTGGCCGGACGCTTTTTGCTGGGCGGCGCATTCGGCAAGACGCTGTTCGGCTGCAGCCAGCGCGCTTTCGTCCTGATCGATTCCTACCAGGAACCCTCCGGGCCCCAGCTGGCGGTACAGCGCGCAGCTGTGACCCGCGCCGCCCACCGTGGCGTCGACCACCACGTGATCGGCCTCGGGCGCCAGATACTCACTGACCTGGGCGGTCATGACGGGAGTATGGGCATATCCAGTTGTCAAGGTCACAATATTCCGTCGGCCACCAGCTCATTGGTCAACTCGTCAATATCGATCGAGTCAAGGTAGCGCTGGTGTTCAGCAGGATCCCAGAGCTCGATGCGGTCCTGGTTACCGGTAAACGTGATCGCTTTACCCAGCCCGGCATAGCTCTGCATGCTTGCCGGAACCCGGATGCGTCCCGCCGCGTCGATCTCCATATCAAACGCGCCGTTCGTGAACCAGTGCTGCATCTTGCGTTTACGTTCATCGAAGACCGTATCGTTGAACTGCGAGAGGAAGGCTTCATAGTCAGCCATCTTGAACAACCACAGACAGTGCTCATAACCGCGCACCAAGATGATCTCTTCCTCGCCCAGTTTGTTGCGAAAACGCGCCGGTAAAGAGACCCTCCCCTTAGTGTCCATCGTATGTTCGTAGGTTCCGAAGAACATGCTGTGCTAATCTGCCTTTCCTGCCTCACGGCGCCTGCTCAATCGACGATGAGCCATCGCCTGATCGCCGACGATTACCTCCATAGTATCCCACTTTATGACCAAATACAATACTTTTTTACCATTTTGCCCCACTTTTCCGTTCTGACAGTCCACTTTTGCTGCCTGTTAGCGGGAGAGTGAGAGGCAGCAGGAAGCGAGCACGAGTCCGGACACAAGCGTGGACACGGGCTTTTTGCTGCTTGTTATCGAGAGAGTGAGTGGTCGCAGCCGCAAAGAAGAGAGACGATTCAGGCCGCAGAAGAGGACCTCGGGCCAGAGCGGATGGGGGCTGGTCATCAGGGCTGCCTGGCAGAGTCTGGCCTGGCCCCAAGCCCGGATCTGGCGCCCTGGTCAGGCGTCCTGCAATCAACCCCGAACGCCCTGACGGGCGCCCTGAGCAGGCGCCTGAGAATTTTTATCATGCGAACGCTTGCAGTACGGGGGAACTCCCCTTACAATAGATACGGAACAACAACACATCGTTTTGGAGGTTTTCTATGGTGTTCTGGGGCTTTAGCAGCAATATTCCGATTATCTTGAACACGTTTTTGTATGTCATCATGTTCTTGATGCTGATTGTTGCGGTCATCATCGGTTGGTATGCGGCGCGCAATCTTAAAGCGGCCGAAAAAGATATGCCCGCGGATGCGGCATATGAAGAGGGCCTTAAAGCGCGTCAGGAGAAGAAGGCGGCAAAGAAGGCTCTTAAAGCCAAGAAATAACCACTACAACCAAAGCTTTTGAAAAACCCGCTGGATATTCGGCGGGTTTTTTCATGGGCGACGCAGGCGAGCGCGCTGATGGGCCAAGGCCGAAAGCCAACGACCCCACCGCGGGTTTTAGGTGCGGCGCAGGCGAGCGCGCGGATGGGCGCGCAGATAATCCTCGCGCAGGCGAGCCTGGTCGATGTGGGTGTAGATCTGTGTTGTTGACAGGTCGGCATGCCCCAGCAGCTCCTGGACCGCCCGCAGATCTGCTCCCCCCTCCAACAGGTGGGTAGCAAACGAATGGCGCAGCGTGTGGGGATGAAGCCCCTCCAGACCAATCCGCTGGCCCGCATCGCGCACCACAATAAAGACCGCCTGACGATAGAGCGGCTTGCCCTTGCTGGTCAGAAACACCCGGTCACTTACGGGAGGCAGCCCCCCCTTGGCATGCAGCAAAAGACGCCCCTCTGCCAGGTAACGCTGCATCCAGCGCACCGCAACCGAGCCCATTGGCACCAGGCGCTCTTTATTGCCCTTGCCAATAACCCGCACCATCTCTTCTTTCAGGTTCAGGTCATCAAGCCGCAAATTGCAGAGTTCCGACTCGCGCAGTCCTGAACCATACAGAAGCTCAAGCAAAGCCCGGTCACGCAGAAGCAGCGGCACGCCTTGCGGGTCGCAGGCATCCAGCAGGCGGCTGACCTGATCGATGCTGAGCACCGAGGGCAGCGTACGCCCACGCTTTAAGCGGGGCAAGGACTTGAGCGGATAGTTCTGCGTAAGGGACTCACGCAGGCAAAACTTGTGAAAGCCCTTCAAGGCAGAGACATGGCGCTGCACGGTCGCGGCGCCCCGCCCCGCCTGGCGCAACGCTGCGATATGCGCCTCGGCATCTGCCGGGGTGATAGCGTCCAGCTCACCGCAACCCCGCTGCTTTAGAAAGGACTGGTAGTCGCGCAGGTCACGCGCGTAGGCGTCAATCGTATGAGGCGAGAGCCCCCGCTCGACACGCAGGTGCGCCAGATACTCTTTCAACGCAACTGAGACTTCCATAGACTCCATGCTAACGCAAAAAGAGAGCCCCGAAATCCCCAGGGCTCCCTTTCTTGATATCGAAATATACGTTACTTCAGGAACTCCGCCAGCGGCGTGTACTCCAGGCCGTGGGTCTTTGCCACCTCTTCATAGACGACCTTGCCCTCGATGACGTTTGCGCCCAGCGCCAGCGCCGGGTCATCAGCCAGGGCCTTCTTCCAGCCCTTGTCGGCCAGCGCCAGGCCATAGCGCAGCGTCGCGTTGTTCAGCGCGCGCGTCGAGGTATTGGGCACCGCGCCCGGCATGTTGGCCACACCATAGTGCAGCACGTCGTCAACAAAGAAGATCGGATCGGCATGCGTGGTGGCATGCGTGGTCTCGATGCAACCGCCCTGATCAACAGAAACATCCACCACGACCGAGCCCTTTTTCATGATCTTCAGGTCCTCTTTAAGCACCAGCCACGGCGTCTTCGCACCCGGCAGCAGCACAGAACCAATGACCAGATCGGCGTCCGGCAGCACCTCCAGCAGGTTGCCGCGCGAAGAGTAGAGCGTCGTAATCTCGTCGCCCCAGCAATCAGTCAGGTAACGCAGACGGTCAACGTTAACGTCGGCAATCGTCACGCGCGCGCCCATGCCCTTGGCCACAAAGGCCGCATTGGAGCCAACAACGCCTGCGCCCAGCACCAGCACGTTAGCGCCCGGAACACCAGGGACGCCACCCATGAGCGTGCCGCGCCCGCCGTTGATCTTCTCAAGGTAGTAGGCGCCCACCTGGGCGGCCATACGCCCGGCAACCTCTGACATCGGCGCCAGAAGCGGGAGCGAGTGGTTGGGGAGCTCGACCGTCTCATAAGCGATGCAGACCGCGCCGCTCTTGATGAGGCCCTCGGTCTGGGCAAGATCCGGCGCCAGGTGCAGGTAGGTATAGAGAACCTGGCCGGGGCGCAGCATCGCGATCTCGACTGGCTGCGGCTCTTTGACCTTGACGATCATCTCTGCTGCCGCAAAGACTGCAGCGGCATCCGGCAGTATTTCGCAGCCAACTTTTGTGTAGTCCTCATCCGGGAAAGAGGACCCTTCCCCGGCATGGGTCTCGATCAGCACCCGGTGGCCATGAGCGACATAGTCAGCGGCAGCAGCCGGGGTCAAACCAACACGAGACTCGTTGTTTTTTATCTCTTTTGGTACGCCAATAATCATCCGAATGCCCTTTCTCTTATGGTTGAAAAATGAGTTATGAAAACCGTCCTTAGTATAACGCAACGGGGACCGCAAAGGCTTTCGTACTTCCGTCCAAGCGCCCAAACTCACGTTTCGATACGCACTGCCTCACTTGAGTCGCGTAGTCAGATGGCAAAGCTGGAAGAGTTGTACTATAGAAACACGAAGTTAGCTCGCACGCGGCGTATGAACCCGACTTTTAGTTTCCGGGAAACCCGCGGCGATTCAGTAAGTAATTCGGGAGCGTAGTGTGAAATTCAGATTGAGCATAAAATACCTGTGTGCGTTTATTATCGTTTTCGGCATTGAGGCGATTATAGCCATTTTTATACACGACAGTTTTATACGCCCGTATCTCGGCGATGTTTTGGTAGTGGTGTTGATTTACTGCCTTATCAAAACTTTTGCGGAGAGCGAAACCAAGCTACTGCCGTTATATATATTTCTGTTTGCTTGCTTAGTGGAGCTTGGACAGTATTTCAACGCAGCAAAACTGCTCGGCCTCAGCAGCTACACGATCACAAGAATACTCATTGGCTCTACCTTCGATGTAAAAGATATCGCCTGCTACGCAGTGGGCTGCACAGGCTTAGCTCTGTTTGAAATGATCGTACGAAGTACTCACACAAAGAATCACGCACGATAGGCTCAACTTCGCGCCAACCTCCCCATCAATAGCACCTGATCGCTCTAGTAGTCTAGGGCGCCGTCGTACCCGTACCCGACGATATATCTTTATAGCTGCTCAGATCACTCGGCGCCGTGATGTTCTGATGACCATAGGTGATGTCGCTTATCTTCATGGCCAAATCACCCGTAAGGGACTTACCTTTGACGGCGATCGAAAAAGGCACATCCAATGCACATGACTTCAATGAACCATCCGTGCCGATATGCGCGGTGACAGTTGCGTCCTTGAAGTCATATTGAACCGCTGGACCATAGGTCATGTTGAGAATTCGCAGATTATTGAGCAGAGAATCATAACCTTTGAGCGTTTCACCTTTGAGCGTGAAATCAAGATCAGTTCCATCGGATGTCTTGGCGCTTTTCTGCTTGATGATCGCGTTCTCAGGGAACTGAGTGATGCCCATCGACACATGGAACTGTTTCATGCTGACCTTTTTCTTAAGTTTCTGCCCGTTGGGTTGGATATATGACATACCGCCCTTGTAATACGCACTCATGGGAATGTCCTGCCCGGCCCTCTGCAAATCATAATTTACGGCCACCTCCATTAAAGGAGTATCAGGAGCGTTCACTTTGGTATCACCAGCCATAGATATAGATTGGGACTCTCCTGCCGCAGGCCCGGTAACGGTCACCCTAACCGTCTCGCTAATGCCTTTTGAGGACCGCATCATATTATTAGTCGTATTGTTAGCCTCAGTGCAGAGCTCATAGGGCGTTTTTGTACCGGCTTGCTTTATCTTGCTGGTCACCTTGGAAGTCGAGCACGCGCTGAGCGCCAGTACGAACATGGTCAACAAGCAAGAGAGCAGTATTATTTTTAAGGTTCGCTTTATCATCTTGTCTCCTGTATCACCGCCAGCAGTCACATATCTTCATGCACCGGGGCTACATCCAGCTGGCGCAGCTCCCGGCCATGAAAACATAAGAACAGGCTAACGTTTAGCACTGAAACCCATTTCATTTACGGTAGCACTCATATCTTTTTCTTTATTTGATGAGGCGGAAACGATGACCATCAAGTTCGTTTTTTCAAGGGAGAACATATAACTTGGTAGATTTTCTGATCCGCCGTCATTAAAGGAGTAATTCTTGCCGTAAAGCTCAAATACCCTTGAAAGTGAATCCCCAATCTTCAGCCCTTTTGATGTTTCAAAAGACCCAAAACCACTTGCGCTGCCACAGCCCAACAGTTTCCCACTCGTGTCAAAAGAATACCCTGCAGTTCCAAACCAGAAACTTTCACCGTATTGGTTTTTGAAATCCTGATCTATTGAAGAACCATCATCTGTTGAATAACCCGCAAACGTTTGCTTTACTTTTCCTACGGAGTCCCCCAGAGAAATTACTCCTTTGCCGATACTCTCATTGGTAAGCAACGAGGTCGATGAGATAGACTTTTTCGCTGTTGCGTTACCGGAATTTTGAGACTTTGTTGCGCTACTGCTGGCGCCTCCAGAATTACCCTCCAGATAGAAAAAGATGATACCGTTTTTCAAATCAAGACAAAGACCGCCCCTAAATCCACTCGGCATAACTTTATTGACAAAATCTTGATTATCGGCCCATTTGAAATCGTGATAGCCCGTTGCCTTTGATGCTATTTCTGACAGGAGATCACCGCCCGTCTTTTCCCAGCGGTACTCGACCTCAAGCTTTTTGAGGTCTGCTCGTTTTAAAACGATGAAGCCCCTGTAAGCTTCATAGGAGCGGCTACTTGAATTGCTTGCAGCTTTCTGCCAGTAGCATCTTTCCATTCCTTCGATACTTCCAAAAATATCCTGCAAGGGCTTAAGGTCATGCCTCCAGGCAAGTTTCTCAGGAAAGTTCTCAGTACTACCGACCGGAAAATCTACATAAGATCTAGGGGTAGATACTGCCTGATATCTAAGATAACAAGCTATGCCCACTAAAACGGCTACGAATATCAGCAATGCCACTAACAGCAAGGTTTTCTTTTTGCGTTTCTCTTTCATTGGTAGTTCTTCTCGTAGGATCTTTCAGCTATAAGTTCTACGCATTTGGATAAGCCTGGCAGTAGAGGGATGTCTGCGGTCTTGAATCATGAATCGCAAATAGCACCACCTTACTTGAGCACATAGACATAGTCGGCTCCATATTTATCGCCCGTGCTGTCCACAAAGATCGTTCCTACATCAATAGAGAATTGCTTTTTATCTATGTCATACCATTTAACAATTTCCTGCTTTACTACCTTATCTCTGTTCCAGCCAATAGCTTTCTTTTTCGCCTTCTTAACTACTGATGCTTCATTGAATTTTGGAGCTTTGACATTCTTATCGAATTCCACGATGTCATCGTAAATTGTATCTACTTTTCCGTCTGATATGAATATCACATAGCCGCTTTTCGTGTTAAAACCGTCGACAGCCTCCCCTATACCCATGGTCTGAGGCTGAGGCTGATTATCCCAATCCGGGTCATCAATAATGCAAGTCTTTATATCAAAGTCTGGATTGATTTCTTTGATATAGTTTAAGATTTCTTGATGATTAGGATTTTCTTTCGTGCAAATCAGCTCTCGGGATGGTTTAATAGGGATCGGCTCTTTTTCCTGTTCGGGAGCTTCTGTTGTCCGCTGTTGAAAATAACCAGCTACACCAATTGAAACGCCTGCCAGCAACGGCAATGCTACCAAAATCAGCAAAGCTACCAATAACAAGGTTTTCTTATTGCTTTTCTTTTTCATCGCTGTTCCTCCCGTAAAGAACCATGATATCGCGTTATTTCTGGCTGTAAGCCTTTCGGAAAAATCAGGCGTTGCTTTGCCCCGGAACACATTGCGCCGGACTCCTTTACTTGGCTTCAATTATTTGGTCTCAACAGCGACGAGCGCTACTATGCTAACGCTAATAATAAGTACTATCTTTTTCCGCTTCTTCATGCCCGCCTCTTCATCAATTGTACCTGATCGCTCTAATTGCCTGTGATTGACCACCAATTTCCTTTGAGCCTTTTGATTTGGTAACTGAGACCTTTTATTTCGCCTAATGGATTAACAACCGGCTTGGAGCCATCAGGTGAATACACCACAGAAAAACTTTTTCAGCTGAATCACCTAATGAGACAACACCTTTGCTCGTCATCTCATTGGTTAAGAGTGATGTTGAGGCGATATGCTTCTTAACAGCAGGACCTCCAATCTTTCCTGGACCTGTTGGGGTACCAGAGGCATCCGCGCTCGCTGTCGATGAAGTCGTACTTGATGTGACATCAGCTGATGATGCTTTGCTCGGCGTCTTATGCCCATAGGCAATAAGAACCAACGCGAGCATGACCAATGCCATACAGACCAAAATTACTGTCAGGACCCTTTTCGTCATCATCTTGTTTTCCCAGTCATAACCAGCAGTTGGGAATTTTTGGAGCTAGGAAACAGTATCAATAAATATCGTCTCCTAGCCCCGTACTCTAACCCTCTTTCAACCTCCTATTGCTTAAGCCCGCAGCCTATCTGATATACCGTAGCATCCATGTCGCCTTTTTGCTTGGAGGAAGTCTTCACTATTATTCCCAGAGCAGTGTCTCCAAAAGCAAAGGAATAGCTTGGCTGATTATCTGTACCGCCGTCATTGAAAGTATAGTTTTTCCCATACAAGGCAAATACCTTTGAAAGCGGGTCACCTATTTTTAAGCCTTTTGAAGTCTCAAATGGTCCACCTCCTCCAGCGCTGTAAAAGCCTTCAAGTTTGCCAGCTGGATTAAAGATATAGGTCGTATCACCAAAAAAGAAGCTTTCACCATTTTGGTTGCTTGTATCACCAGTAATTGTGGACGGTCCGAAAGTTGGCTGGTAGTTTGCAAGCGTTTGCTTAACCCTCGCAACTGAATCACCTAATGAGACAACACCTTTGCCCGTCATCTCATTAGTGAGCAACGAAGGTGATGAGATAGACTTTTTCGCTGTTGCGTTACCGGAATTTTGAGACTTTGTTGTGCTACTGCTGGCACCTCCATCAGGCTTGGTTGCCGCATCAGAAGTATTTATGCTGGCTGTTGAAGAAGTTGGGCTTGATGTTGGGGTACTTGTTGTGGCTTTAGTCGCCACCTTATACCCGCAGGCAGTAAGAACCAGCGCCAGCATTGCCAATACGCTCAAGAGCAATACCGATTTTAAGTAGCCTTTCATCTCCACCTCATTCCCTGTGCCAATGAGCAAGTTGCACTTATCAAGGCTGTCAAGGGTTCACTGCCGCCCCTTGCACAGCAAGCCAAAGACAACTAACGCAAACCAACGGCCACCTCATCTACAAATCCCGTCCGGTCATCGGTTAATGAACCATTCCTGACGGTAATTGACAGATTAGTATTTTCTAAAGTAAAGCTGT
This sequence comes from Coriobacteriia bacterium, assembly GCA_009781115.1. Classification (GTDB taxonomy): domain Bacteria; phylum Actinomycetota; class Coriobacteriia; order WRKU01; family WQUG01; genus WQUG01. The sequence continues at coordinate 4,701 of WQYT01000017.1, read as the reverse complement.
AGCTGGCTTGCTCATCTTGTCCCCCACTATTATAGGTATAATTCTCACCGTAAAGGCTGACCGCCTTTGAGATCGGATCCCCGATTCTTAAGCCCTTTGAAGTTACAACTGGATCTCCGCAACTTCCAACATCATAGCCAACAAGTTTTCCTTCTTTATTAAAGTAATATCCTGCTGGCCCGTAGATAAATTCTTCGCCTTGCTGAGTTTTGAGATCTTGAACTATGGTAGAAAAGCCTTCAGACGGTTGATACTTAACAAGCGTCTGCTTAACCTTTTGTACAGAGTCGCCAAAAGAAATAACTCCTTTACCCGTTATCTCATTGGTAAGCATAGCAAGTGAGGCAATAGGTATTTTCTTGCCCGCACTTCCGTTGCCTCCAGAGCTATTTGCGGTATCGGAGGTATTCGGACTCGCTGTCGAAGAAGTTGGAGTGGATGTCGTGCTGTTCATCGTCACTTTATCTGGCTTGTGACCGCAAGCAGCAAGAATGAGCACAGATGCAAGTAGCATACCGAGAAACAGCACTGTTTTTGAAGTTTTGTTCATTTGTCTCACCTAATTTCCCATTCCAAAACCTGCGATATCGGGATTAAGCACAGATGTGTCAAGTTATACGTCCCCTTGACAATCACCTCGCCTCAAGGGTAACAAGCGGGAGTAAAACGTGTCAAGCTTTACGTCCCCTTGACATGCTTGCTATCTTTTGAAGCAATATGTTTCTTGCCAGATGTGGCATCCCCGATGCCTGAGACAGTTACAGCATCAGAGGCAGTCGTACTTACTGGCACAGAAGATGCGTCTGAGGTGTGCTGCTTGTTGACTCAGTTTGAGGCAGCCGATTCATAAGATAAAAATAGATGATACCGTTTTTTAAATCGAGGCGGAGGGGGCCACTAAATTCACTTGGCATACTATTATTGTTAATACCCTCAAAATCTTGATTATAGGTCCATTTAAAATTATGATAGCCCGTTGTCTTTAATGCTAGTTCTGACAGAAGATCACCGTTAGTCTTTTCCCACCGATACGTAGCTTTAAGTTTTTTGAAATCTGCCGATTTCAAAACAATAAAGCCTCTATAGATTTCATAAGAGGGGCAGCCCTTTGGATTGTACGTAGCTTTTTGCCAGTAGCATCTTTCCATTCCTTCGATATTTACAAAAATATCCTGTAATGGCTTAAGATCGTGCCTCAAAGCGGCTTTCGCAAAAGCCGGATCATCGATGCTGGTCGGCGTCTCTATCGGCAGAGCTGGAGTGGCACCATGTACTCTCTGATAATTTTCGTAATAAACTCTACCTGCTACAACGGCTGCTAGTGCCAGTAAGACTACGAGTACCCCGATCATCTTTTTCCACTTTTTCATTTGCTGGCTCAAATCACTTGAGCACATAGGCATAGTCGGTACCGTATTTATCACCCGCACTATCTATAAATATCGTTCCCACATGAATAGAGAATTGCTTTTTATCTATGTCATACCATTTAACAACCTCCTGCTTCGCTACCTTATCTCTGTTCCAGCCGATAGCCTTCTTTTTCGCCTTCTTAACTACTGATGCTTCGCTGAATTTTGGAGCTTTAACATTCTTGTCAAATTTCACGATGCCATCATAAATCATATTTACTTTTCCGTTTGATCTGGATACGGTATAGCCGCTTTTTGTTTTAAAGCCATCAACGGTCTCATTAATAACCATAGGCTGAAGCTGATTATCCCAATCCGGGTCTTTGATAATACAAGTTTTTATATCAAAACTTGGATTTATCTCTTTGATATAGTTTAGGATTCCCTGATGGTTTGGATTTTCTTTCGTACAAATCAGTTCACAAGACGGCGTAATAGGGATCGGTTCTTTTTCCTGTTCGGTAGTCTTCGCTGTTCGATAGTTAGAAACATCCCCAACATTATCGTCTTCCCCCATTGTTGCAGGTTTTGCGCCAGATGAGCCAACAGAATCGGCCAAGTTAGCTTTGAGCGGTTCATCACCAGATGCTACATGATACCTAACATAACAAACTATACCTGCCGAGATAGCAACTAGTGTCAGCAATGCTATGAGTAATAAGGTTGTCTTTTTGCTTTTCTCTTTCATAGCTGGTCTCCTCATCGAATTGTAGTAGTTCGTGAACCATAAATAACTGTATGAGCCATATCATCATATTCATAATCAGGAAAATTGTTTGCATAAGTTACTGCCTCCGCGACAGTAAAACCTCTAGAAAGGCTATCGGTATATCTTGTTAGCCACGGTGATAAATCGGTTGTATACACCTCTGTACTCCATCCTACTGCGGTAGCAGCACCTTTATCAATTGCAGCTGAACAAAGATTTCGCCCATGGCCTTGTTCTGCTGTCAAACAGGCTGCAAAGGTAATCAGTTTAACGTTTGTCATTGGGGTACTGGGAATACCCACATAATATCCTTTTGTCTTTTGTGATTGCCCTGTTGGATCTATCCAAACTCCAGTGAAATATTCTCCGCCTTTCTCGTGGTAGTTGAACATTACATTATCGTAATTGCCATGACCGTCAAAAAACACGATTGGGCTCGATAGCCTTTTTTCACCTGTATTCGGACTATTGCCATTCAGATAATCAAAAGTAGGAGTGATGTTATAGTATGATTTATAGCCCGCGTTTCCGAAATTCGTGGCAGCATTAATTGCATCTTGAGAAGTATCTATTGTCGGAGTAAATACTTCTTCATACAATCTCCTAACACCTTGAGCCCAATAATCAGTACCAAAAGAGTAGGCGTACTGACTAGCATATAGAGTAATTGCCTTTTCAGTAGCAGTCACTCGGCACGATTTTGTAATATCTTTAAATCTCGCGGTAATCGTTGCTGTCCCAGCACGTTTTGCAGCGATCTTTCCGTTCTTGTCTACAGACACTTTACCTGAATCAGAACTTGTCCAGGTCACTTTCTCGTTTGGCCATGTGAAAATCTTTGCTGTTAGCTGATAAGTTGGATAGACAGTTTTGTCAGGCTGTCCATACTCTGAGTATTTCTTAATCTCGAGACTCACACTGGTCTTATTCAACGTGATATAGATGTCTTTAATGGTGACCTTGGTCTTCGCTGTGATGTAGCGAGCTTTTCCATTTATCGTGGCATACTTGTAGGTTGCCGCAAGGGTCAGGCTTCCTGGTTTATTGGTGGTAATCGTTACTGTTTTGCGGTTGTTGCCATTGCTGCTCTTGATGCTGGCAAGTGACGAGTTGCTGTTGCTCCAGACGATATCATGGTCGCTGCTGCTGTTGTTCAGGAAAGCGGAGAAGGTTCCTGTGTGATAGCGATACAGCGCTAAGGAGTACTTGTCTAAAGTGATGTAGACGACCTTGGACTTTGCCACCCAGCCAGAGGTGCCGTCGCTTCTTTTTACCCAGAAGAAATCTGTGCACTTACCCGTGATGGTGAGCGCGGTGTTCTGGGTGATCGTGCCCTTCTTTGGCCGGGACGCTAAGTCAGTTGCACAGTAGCGGAAATCATCTGCTTGTTTCATGTAGCCTTGAGGGTTGCCCATCGCCGTATACATGCTGACATAGCAGGTGGGGCTTACAGCCAGGCCATTGCTGGTCTGTATCCACACAAGCGACTTGCCTTCTCTTTGTGGGGTGATAAGTCCTGTTGTTGCGTTAATCGTTGCATTGCTGTTATTGATCTTCCAGGAAAGCTTGGTGCCCGTTGGCGCGTTGTGTAAGATAGAGCCGATGGTTGTCGTCGAAGTTTTGTTCATGGTCTTGGTGTATTGCTTCAGTTCTACATAGACGACCTTGCTCTTTGGCACAAAACCCCGGTAGGTATCTTTGCCGATAGTTGTTTTGATATAAAACCAACCGGGAGTCTGCCCTATGATGGTCACAGCATTGCCTTTGTAGAGTTTGGCGACAGCCGCAGGATAGGCGCCGCTTGATGCGCCGTTGAAGAGATCTGCTGCAGCGTTGAGATAGCCCTTGTAGTTGTATTTCGTCGGCGAATAGACCGTCACGGGGCTATAGCTTGTGTATCTGTCTGCGCCAACCTTAGTGGTCAGGGTCGTATATCCCGGCGCTACCCTTTTTATTGTTACCGCGCCACTTGCTTTTGTAGCTGTGGCGATGTTGGTATTGCCGGTCACAGCTGTTGAGACAGCGCGGCTGCTGTCATTGGGGAAACTGTGATAAAAGACCGTCTTGCTGACTGTTTTGTCTCCGCTCGTGTTTATGATAGTAGCGCCAACAGAGATATATCGCACGTCTTTTACAAAGATATAGCGGGTCTCAGTAGCAGTTCTTACGCTGTATTGCACTTGTAGCATGCTTACTTTTCCTGCACTGTCCAGTATTGAGCCGACGATTTTGACTTTCGTGTTTTGCGCCAGTTTGCGTGTTGGACAGGTTGTGGATGCGCACGCATAGGTTTGGGCATTGTCTGTGATGAGGTAGCCGACCGAAGGTGATTGCGGTTTTAGTATTGTGATGTGCAAAAGGTAGTAGCTTACAGCTGAAGTCGTCGCCTTTTTGCCAGCTTTATCAGTCGTGGTAGTCTTTACGGTGCGGGTCACTTTTAGTACGGATCGTTTGCCCGCTGCCTTTGCGGTGATCGCTCCGGTGTATTTGCCGCTTGTATCTTTGGCAAGTGCGATATTTGCGCCGCCACTGAGTGTGGTGGCCGTAACGCTTACTGTCTTTGCGGTAGTACTTGAATTG
>WQYT01000016.1 GCA_009781115.1 Coriobacteriia bacterium | reverse complement strand
TTTTGTAAGCGATCCAAACCATCGCGTTACTTTCTAGGATAGGAGATTCATCATTTTCAAGATACGGGTAAAACCGGATATCGCACCACAGGCAGAGCCTGTGGGTTTCTCACGTTACTAAATGAAGATTCAAGGAAAAAATATTACGTCTATTGCTTGATCGACCCAAGAAACAATAAGGTGTTCTATGTTGGCAAAGGTTGTGATAATCGAGTATTTGCTCACGAACAGTTCGCATTGGGAGCAAAACGAGACACAGAGCTTATCTCATCAGAAGAAACGCCGCAATTAAAAGTCGAAACGATCCAGCAAATTAGTTCTTCAGGACGTATCGTTGGAAAATTTATTGCAAATTATGGCTTGAGCGAAAGTGAAGCTTTTGCCAGCGAAAACACTCTGATTAATTATTTCAACACAATAGAAGGTTATAACCTGACTAACATTGTTCGCGGACATGGCGAGCGAGGCATGTGGGCAGATAAACTGGAAAAAATCTATGGATACACCCCAATGGGCAAAGCTGACATCCTTAGTGACAACCTAATACTCGCGGTTAAAATAGATGATTCTTTTCACCTGAGCGATGATGAAGACGTAGACTATACTTTCAATAATGAGGATCCGGATAATCTCAAATGTCGTACTCTCGGCAACTGGTGTACTGATAAGCGCAAAAACGAGGATATCCGCTATGTAATCGGCGTAAACAAGAGCGCAAAGAATTCTGTCGTTTCTGCCTACAAAGTCACTAGATACGACACGAAGCCTCAAAAAAGTAAAACCGGTTTAAGGGATATGTCCAGAACAAGGTTCTTTACCGATTCAAGAAGCAGGGATACCTTAGATGAGCTCGGCTTGTATAAAAGATGTCTACAGGATCTAAAATTTGGGAGCGGACAATCCATCGCATATATCAAAGCGTCCGACTAGATTTACTCTCCAATAACCTAATAAAACAAACCCCATTCCCACCACCAAGAGTGACTCTACCTAGGCCAGTCTATTCTGAAGCTACTATCCTCGCTCAACTGCTTCGTAGAGCTTTTCCAGGATCTTGACCATCGCGAGGGTGTCCAAACGACAGTAGGCAAGCAGGGCCTTGCGTACCTCAGCGCGGCGTTCGGGGGTTTGCTGATGAAGGTTTTGGTAGATCGTCATCGCCTCGCCGCCGTTGTGGACGATATCGAGCCCGTGATAATCCAGCTCGGGATCCCCAGGGCACAGCGTGGGCAGGACCACTTTGATCGAATAGAAGCCCTTGAAGCCTCGCGCATAGTAGCTGCCTTCAGCGAAGGGCGCCATGAGATCGACCATGTTGTCGTGAATGCTCATCAGGTGCGCCGCATATTCCGGGACGATCCGTACCAGATCACGCAGGCACTTTTGCTCAAAGAACATGTTGTAAGCCATCACGCAGACATCGGCGGGAATGTCGACGCGCAACTGCCGTGCCACCTCCAGCAGCGGGTTCTCCCCTTCTTGCGCCAGGAACTCGCGATATTCGGGCTCAGTCCCTTTGCTTGCCTGGATGTGCAACGAATACTGGAACGGTATCTGCATCCAGGGGCGCACCCCATCCCACTGCGGGATAGCTTGCTGGAACGTCTCGAAATCCAGGAGATAGAGCGGGTAGCGTATCTGGCCTAAGAACTCCTGCACAGCTTGCGTATCGATCTGTGGTGACAGGCCATTAACCTCAGTAAGCACCTGCGTGAGCTGCTTATCGGTGAACTTCAAACCCGCCGTCAGCGCGTCTTCGAACGTGATGACACCGTTCTGATAGGCGGCAAACTTCTTCGATGTCAGTAACTTTGCAATATCAAAAACGCTGTTCTCCGGGACATGGCGCCAGCAATACCCCGTGTAGCCACAAGCATAAGGACTACCGCACTGTGCGCCGATATCGATATCCGGCTCATCATCCTGAGTTGCCACCTCTTTAATGCGAGCGATCCGCTACTCAAGACCCACCTGGCGGGCCAGCACTTCTTCCGTATAATCTTCGACAACGAACAGCTGCTGTATATCCAGGTCTCCTTGACGCACATAGCCACTATTGACGTGCATGAGAGAGGCACTCTCTAGCGGTATGCCACTGTTGGTCAGGATATAGTACTGATAGGCGATGTCATCCAGGTAAATGTCCTTGTACGCCGTCGAGCTTTTAACCTCAATCAGGTGATAGCCCTCGGCATCCTTGCGCAGAATGTCAGCCAGACAGAGGTTGCCCTCATAGGAGAACGCCGCCTCGCAGATGGCCGGCGTATCAGCCGCCAGCAACTCGCGCGTTCGCTCAATCATTCCCGGCATATTCTCGCGGTCGAACGGCACCTCGACAAAGTCACCATAGTAGCCCATAGCCACATCCCCGACCGCATTCCCAGCATCAAGGATCGCCTGATTCATAACCGACTCATCGAACAGCTCCGGCTTGTGTACATCCATCCAAAGCATCTTCGGACACTGAATACCCTTGCAGTATTTCGATTTAGAGAGATTCACAAACGTTCCTTTCAACTCGCCAGGCTCTATTATCCCGCACTTACCACACTATCATCCTGGCAAGCAGCCCCGACATCATCATGAACAAACATGCGCAGTATGAATGAACTTCCCCGCAGCAAGCTGCGGGGTATCAACTCAGACAGGACCTGGATTCTGCGACTTCGCGCAGAATGACAAACAACACAGCAGAGCTGCGGAGTATCAGACCCCAAAAGGAATGAAAGAGCTACCCGCCATGACAGCCCCTCCAAAATTTCTGCATCAAAAAGCCTTTGCCTCACAGCAACGCCGCCAGCGGGCGTCCATGCCACCTATAAAAATGCGCTGGGCGTTCGCTGGCAAGGCGCCGCGAAACGATACGGGCTTAAGCCCTTGAGTTTCGTGGCAACGCAGCCAGCGGGCGTCCAGCGCATTTTTATTGTTTTTTGCGGGTTAGTTTGGCTAAACCCAACTCATCAAGGGGGAGCAGGCGAATCCGGGCGGGGTCATCACTGAGCGCCTCGGTAAAAATGTGCATCAGTTCTTCGTTGTGCGCAGGGTCGCGCATTTCGATGAAGTCTACGATAACAAGCCCGGCGATATTGCGCAGCCGCAACTGGCGGGCGACCGCCACGGCAGCCTCGCTGTTCGTCTGAAAAGCGGTGGCCTCCAGACTGTCGCCTCCGGCGCTACTGCCACTGTTGACATCGATGGCAATCAGCGCCTCGGTAAAATCAATGACGATACTGCCTCCGCCCGGCAGCATAACCTGGCGCTCAGCAGCCTCTCGCAGCTGGTCTTCAACGCCGGCGCGCTCAAAAAGCGGCGCGGGTCCCTCGGCAGAAAACTCCAGGCTGGCAGGCAGATCGGATACGCAGGCACCCAGCGTTGCGCGCAGTTCGCCGAGCAGCGCCGTCGCCTCATCAAACAGATCCTTCGCGTCGATCAACACCTGGTCGGTCGCCATGACACGGTCACGCAACAGGCGCAAAGGCAACAGAAGTTCTTCGTGCAAACAGACCGGCAGAGAGCCCCTCGCCTGCTGCTCAGACGCAAAGCGCTCCTGTATCCGGAGGCACGCGCGCAGTAAACTCCTGAGCTCGGCCTCCATCACACTGAGGTCTTCTGAGGCCGCGCGGGAGCGCACAATCACGCCAAACTCCTGGTCAAGGCCCTCGGCTTTGAACTGTTCTGCCTGCTGCTGGAGCGCGGCACGTAAGGCCTCCCTGCGCGCGGTGTCGGTAATCCGCCTTGAGACGCCAACATGGTCGGCGCCGACCATAAGCACAACAAAACGGCCCGGCAGCTTGAGCTCACGGGAAGCCCGGGGGGCTTTTGTCCGGCGCGCGGCCTGAGCAATCTGCACCATCACCCGCTCGCCTGTCTGCGGCAACGCGTCGGGGGTATCTTGCTGCAGAAAGACTTTTTCTCCCGGCGCCACCTCTACGAACGCCGCCTCGATAGCGGGCGCCACATCACGCGCGATCCCCGCATATATTGAGCCGCGGCGAATCGCACCCACACAGAGCTCCTCGTAGTATTCAAGCAGACAACCGTCTTCTAACAGGGCAGCGCGCGTCCGCAGCGCATCGCGGGTAAAAAGCCACTGACGCGACATAGCTAGTCCCCCTCGCGCGTTTTTCCGCCCGGCAGGGCAAACTGGCGGGCGCCGCCGTCGCGCTCCAGATGAAAGAGCGCGGCGCGCGTGATCGTCACCTCATGCAGCGGGATCGACAGCGGCTGCAGCAAGGCGGCCACGAACACGTCAGAGCGCAGGGCGCCCTCCGCCGGAAGCAGCATGTCAAAACGGGCAACTGCCACGGAGCGCCCGCGCCGCTCATCATCTTCAACAGAAAGTTCCAGAGGGGCGGTAACGTATTCCAGAGGAAGATATTGCCGCAGCTTAGCCTTGCGCTCGATCTCAAGGGCCGGACCAGTGCGCACCGCCTCAAAGCACTGCCGTACTTCCTCCAGATCGCGCGCGCCCAGCAGGCCGCGATCAATCCGGAGCTCCATGGTCTGCGCGTTCAGCCAAATATCAAGCGAGGGCTCCCGCGGGCCAACATATGCGCAGGCCCCTACCGGCAAAAGCGGAGGGGCGCTTGCCTGCAGGCGCGCAAGCGCTTCGGTCGGCTTGATAAAGCGGCTCAGCTCGATATCCGCGTACTCCGCGCGCGAAGCCACGCCGACCGGAAGCGCCGGACCGGTTGCAAGTTTCATATGCGGGCTGAAACCCTGAGTCAGCACGAACGGGAGCTCGGCGCGCCGCAAAAGCCGCGTCAGGGCGCGCTGCACTTCCAGATGCGAGAGGAGAGCGCCGCGTCCCTGCTCGCTGAATGAGAACCGCAGGCGGAAGTTCGCCATCAGGCGCCACCTCCCGCGCGCGACGTCGCGGCTGCTGCTGCGCCCGCCGCCTCCGCGCCCGCCGCCTCCGCGCCCGCGCCTGCGCCTTCCCGCAGTCGCAGTCCTGCCACCGTCTGCGGGTCGATCCTGGCCGCCTGACAGGCGCCGCACACGCTGCACGCTTCAAAGGTGCAGTCAGCCGTGACCGTGCCCGCGCGCGCTGCCAGCGCCTCCCGGCGCAGGTAGGCGGGGCTTACGCCCACAGACAGATGGCTCCAGGGCAGGTCCTCCTCAAAGCTGCGCGCCCGGCAGGCAATCTCTGTCGCGTCCAAACCACAGTCCGCAAAGGCCTGCTCCCAGCGCGCCAGGTTAAAGCTCCCCTCCCAGGCGTCTGTGCCGGCCCCGGCGCGCCAGGCCGCTTCGATCGCGTCTGCGACCCGGCGGTCCCCACGCGCCAGAACCCCCTCGACAAACGAGGTGTCAGCCCCGTGGTAATGCAGTGCCACGCCGCGGCGCGGCAGCGCGTCTTTCAGCAGCTGCTGCTTACGCCTGAGTTCCTCGCGGCTGTCCTGCGCCTCCCACTGAAACGGCGTGTGGGGCTTAGGCACAAAGGAGGCCACGCTCAGCGCGATCTTAAACGCGCGCGCAAGGCTCCGGTCAAACTCAGCAGACAGCATGTCCTGGACCCGGGCCACAAGCTCTGCGATCGCCACTACGTCGGCGTCAGTTTCTGTTGGCAGCCCGATCATAAAGTACAGCTTGACGCGCCGCCAGCCACCGGCAGCCGCCGCTCTGACGGTGTCAAAAAGCTGCTCTTCGCTCACATTCTTGTTGATGACGTCACGCAGACGCTGGCTTCCGGCCTCGGGCGCAAAGGTCAGACCGCTCTTCTTTGCGTCGGTGCTGACCAAGCGGGCCGCCTCGACCGAAAACGTGTCGATACGCAGGCTGGGCAACGAACACGCGACGCCCGTGCCGGCAAGGCGGCTTTTGAGGCGCCGCAGCAGCTCCGGCAGTTGCGCGTAGTCTGTGGTCGAAAGCGAGGTCAGAGAGACCTCGTCGTAGCCGGTCGCCTTCAGTCCGGCCAGGATCTCGCGCAGCAGATCATCGGGATGGCGCTGGCGCACGGGGCGATAAGTCATGCCCGCCTGACAAAAGCGACAGCCCCGCGAACAACCTCGCTGCACCTCGACCGCCAGGCGATCGTGGACCACCTCGCTGTAGGGCACCACCGTGCTGCAGACCGCCGGGCGCTGCGCAAAGTCGCGCGCCACCGCGCGGCGTACCACCTCAGGTGCGCCCGTGCCCGCGCGCGGCGCCATGCGTGACCCGTGCCCCTGCCCGGACGCAGACGGCGCAGACCCAGACCCAGACGCCTCCTCATAGAGAGAGGGAACATAAAGGCCGCTGGTGGCCGCCAGACGCTGCAACTGCTCTGCGCGCGCAATCCCCGGCGGCCGCAGCACCGCCCGCAGGCTCGCCATCAGCTGGGGCAGGGCCTCCTCAGCCTCGCCTAAGAAAAACGCGTCAAAAAACGGGGCCAGGGGCTCCGGATTATAGACGCTGGGCCCCCCGCCGATCACCAGCGGGCAGGACTGATCACGCTCACTGGCGCGCAGGGGCAGGCCGGCCAGGTCAAGCACCTCCAGGACCGCAGGAAACGACAACTCATAGGGCAGGGTTATCCCCAGAAAGTCAAGCTCACGTACGGGAGTGTTGGTCTCAAGCGTCAGCAGGGGTACGCTCTCTGCGCGCATCAGGTCCCGCAGGTCTGCGCCCGGCAAAAACACCCGCTCGGCCACAACGCCGGGCAGATCACCGCATGAGGCCGTAAGAATCTGGATGGCATTGTTTGACTGCCCCAGTTCATAGGAAGCCGGGTAGCAAAACGCGCCGTGCAGCACGTCCGCGTCCGCCCCCGCGTCCCCACCGCCGCCGCAGGCGCCGCCTGCGCGCTTGCCAGCCACACGTCCAGCCACCAGCGCCGCCTGCGCGCCCCACTCGTGATCAAGCGAGCGCGAGGGGTACTGCGCGCGAGCAACTAAACGGAAGAACTGCTCGGAGAGCGAAGCTGCAGAAGACATCGGCGCTCAGCTCACTTTCGCGCCGCAGCAGCCTCCGTCAGCAGACCACGCAGCGTCTCTGTTGGATTCGCAAGCCCGGCTGCCTCCAGATGTTGCTCGGCTGAATCAAGCGCCGCCAAAGCAGCCTGCTCGTTTTCTTTCTGTGCCTGCCGCTCATAGTAGAGGCCAGCGCCCTGCCCCAGAGCCATCGTCAGCCCATAGGCAACAGCGCCGCGTGCCAACCAGCGCAGCGGCGCAATGCGTGGCGCCGTGCGCTGCGCCAGGCCACGTCCCGCCAGCGCAACCGCGCCAGTGGCCAGCAGCTCGGGGATTCGCCGTGGCGTCAGCTTAAGCCCGCGCACCAACGCAAGCTGGAATAACATCTTGGTCTGGTTGGCAACCAGTACCGGCATATCAGCCCCGCGGGTAAAGGGCACGAGCGCTATCACCGCATTCTGGCGTGCCGTCGCGCTGCAGATGTCACGGGATATCTCGGCCCGCGTAAAGGGAAAGTCCCCGGCAACAGTCAGGCGCCGGGAAGCAAGCGCTACAGAAAGCCAGACCGCCAGCTGCGCTTCAATGTCGCCGGACAAGGGCGAGATCACATCCAGGATCGAAAGCCCCAGAGCCTGCGCCCCGCAGCTTCGCAGCTCATCGCTTGTGACCACGCAGGTCTGCGGAGGAAACGGCGCCAGCCCGGCCAGATCTGCGCTGTGCGCACAAAGCAGCACGCGGACCGCTGATTTTTCCCCCAGCGCCAGCTGCGCGGCGTCTGTGCCGCGCTGGCCGCTCAGTACCCGCACAAAGACCTGCGTCCGTCCCGTCGCCGGACGCAGAAGCTCACAGACGTCTTCGACCAGCTTGTCAGGACACCGGGGATCAATATAGATCGTCAGACGCAGTTTCTTTTGTTGCGCCGCGCCAAAGCGTTTACTCAGCTTGTAAAGATCAGTAATTTTGATAGGAAATGCCACGTCTAATCGTCCCTTTCGTTGCCGCCAGATACGGGCGGTGGCTCCAGATCGAACCTAAGACCCCCACGCATACCAGGTTGGTCATCAGGGCCGATGTTCCGTAGCTCATAAAGGGCAACGGAATACCCGTGATTGGCATGAGTCCCATGTTCATCCCGATATTTTCCAGAATCTGAAACAACCACATCGAGATGATGCCCACAGCTATTAGTGTACCAAATAGATCTTCGGCGCCGCCGCTGATCGAAAGACTCACCAGCAAAAGCGCCAGATACAGCGCCATGAGGAACAGGCCGCCCACAAAACCAACCTTCTCTGACATGGCGGCAAAAATGAAGTCAGTGTGGCGGGTCGGCAGGAAGTTTAACGTAGCCTGCGTACCCTTGCTAAGCCCGGTGCCGGTAAACTGCCCGGAACCAATGGCAATCTTTGACTGCTGCAACTGATAGCCGGCGCTGCTGGTGTCCCCGCCCGGGTTTACAAAAACCGTCAGGCGGTCAAGCTGATAATTCTTGATAAGATGATGCTCAACATAGGGCTTGCTCCCGTCTTTTGGGGTAACCATATAGGTCCACTTCGTGTTTACCCACAAAAGCCCCGCGACAAGCGCGATACCCACCACAATAAAAATGAGCAGATGGCGCGGGTTTGCGCCGCCAACCAGCAAAATGCCCAGCATGATTGCCAGGGTCACCAGGCCGGTACCCAGGTCCCCCTGGATGATAAGCAACGCAAAAGGAATGCAGGCAATGCAGACCGCTTTTAAGAAGTCGCGGAGCCGCTCAATGCGGCCCTCAAAGCGCGCGATATAGGAGGCCACCGCCAGGATCGTCAGCAGCTTTGCCGGCTCAGAAGGCTGAAACAGGGCCGTACGGCCAATGCCGACCCACAGCGTGCCGCCAAAGCCGCCCGTAACGCCCAGGCCCGGGATCTTCGGCAAAAACAGCAGGATGCCCGCCATAACAAGAAAGCCCAGCCACCACGTTTTAAAGCGTCGGTAATCAACGGCAACTACACCAGCAGCTAAAATCGCCCCCAGAATCAGCCCCAGGTACTCTTTTTTGATCATAGAGGCAGCCGAGAGATAGCCCTGGACCACCGCCGTTACAATAATCGCGCCATAGGCCGCAAGGACCAGGACCACAATAAGCAGAGGCAGATTGACCCACCTCTTTATCCACGCTCTCAGCCCTTCTGCCATAACCGGACGCTACCTTGACGTATCGTTTGCGACGATATGCTCAGACTTCTGTCCAAAGAGCGCTTCAAAAATCTGGCGCGCAGCCGGGGCCGTCACGGAGCTCTCCGCTGCCTGCTCTATCATGACGGCAACACAATACTGCGGGTCACCCGCCGGCGCATAGCCCACGAACCAGCCATAGTCGTCCTTACCCAGCACCTGGGCGGTCCCCGTCTTGCCGGCCACCTCGGTCTGATACGTGCGAAACGCCGAGTGCGCCGTGCCGTTTGAGGCCGTGGTTACGTCAAAGAGCGCCCCATGAAGGGTCGAAAGCGAAGATGCGCTGACATTGGGCTGGGTCTTTTGGGGCTTGGGTTGATACGTGCCAATAATATGGCCTTCATTATTTGCAACAGACTTTAAAATGTGAGGAGTCATCACCTCGCCGCCATTTGCCAGCGCGCTGTAGGCGACCGCAAGCTGAAGCGGCGTCGCCAGCATGTCGCCCTGGCCAATAACCATGTTGACCGTGTCACCCGGAACCCAGCCTTTCAACTCGGGATAGTTTGCGTTATACGCCGCCTTCCAGGCCGGGGTCGGAACACGCCCGGCTGCCTCTCCCGGCAAGTCGATGCCCGTCAGCGATCCAAAACCGAACTTCTTCACGTAGTTCTGAAGAAGCATGCCGTCTTTGCCGCCCTTGTCATAAAAGCGCTTCCCCAGATTGTAGAAATAAATGTCGCAGCTTTCCGTGATGGCCTGGGTCATATTCAGCTCGCCATGCCCGTAATGGTTCCAGCAACGCTTGCCCCAGCTGTTGCCCAGCCCGTACCAGGTGCCCTGGCAGTCAAAGGTCGTGTTTGCCGACGCCAGCCCATTATTGAGCGCCGCAAGCGCGACAAATGACTTAAATGTTGAAGCGGGAGGATACATCGAACTTATGGCCCGGTTAGTCAGCGGATACTCAGAACCCTTGGCGTTAAGCTGAGTCCAGGCCTTGGTCGAAATGCCTCCGATAAACAGCGAGGGATTATAGCTCGGCAACGAAGCCATAGCCAGAACTTCGCCTGTCTTCACATTGAGAGCAACGGCGCTGGCGGCCTTTGCGTTCTTTGCGCCCTTTTGCTGCGCGGTTTTCAGCGCTTCGCTGAGGGCCTGCTCGGTCAGCTTTTGCACTTTGGCGTCCAGCGTCAGGCGCACGTCTTCGCCGGACTGGGCCGGCGTCGAAGACAGGATGCGTTTGGGGATGCCATCGGCGTCAACTTCCAGCTGCGTCGTACCGCGCACCCCCTGCAGCGCATGCTCAAACTCGCTCTCGGCGCCGCTTTTGCCCACGATATCGCTTGCCTGGTAGCCCTTGAATGCGGGGCTGTTGAGCTCGTTGTCGCTGATCTCGCCGGTATAACCCAAAACCTGGGCTGCCAGCGCGCCCTGAGGGTACTGCCTGACCGCCATCGCCTGGATGGTCACGTTAGGAAAGAGCGTCGTATGCTCGCTGATATAGGCAATCTGCTGCATCGATACGTCAATGGCAAGCACATGAGGATCCAGCGGGGCGTCGCGATAGTTGTTCAACTTGTCAAGAATGTCTTTTTCTGACATATTCAGCACCGAAGCCAGCCGGGCAATCAAGCCCGGATACATGGTATCGTCTTTAATATAGGTGGGGGCTAGCACGGCCATTGACGAGCGATTAATCACCAAAGGTGTGCCATTACGGTCAAATATCCTGCCCCGGGTAGCAGAGGTGGTCGAGGTGCGCAGGCGGTTGTTGGCAGCCTGCTGGGTGTACTGCTGTCCATTCAGCAGCTGAAGCGACCAAAGCCGCACCCCAAGCAGGATAAAGATAGCAAATACCAGCGCCCCTAAAATCAGGAAACGCACGCGGAGCATACTGCTCACGTCATTCATACTTGCCCCCCATGCCCCGTGGCATATGGCGCACCGTCGTCATCATCGGCTTTTCACGCAGCAGACGCGAGAGTGCCGGAAACACCACCACCGCTACCAGCGTCGTATAAAGCACCGTCGGGATAGCTTTCGTGAAAAGCGCCGAGAAAAAGCTCATGCGCTGCCCCAGGAGCAGTATCACCACAAGATAGAAGAGTTCATACAGAAAACTGCTTACCGCAAGCACCAGAACCGGGAGCAACCAACCCTGCGCAAAGATGCGCTCATGCAAAACCCCGGCCAGATAGCCCACGACGCACATGACCAGGGCCGCCGGACCAAAAGCCCCGGTCCCCAGCAAGTCGAGCAGGATTCCCGCAGAAAAACCAACCAGCGTGCCTTCGACCGGCCCGTTTACCAGAGCCATGATGATCGTGACCACCAACAGGAAGTTCGGGCGAACCGACATGATCGCAATCGAAGGCCCCACAGCCACCTGCAGCAGAAAGGCCAGGAGCAACGCTACGATCGCCGCCAGAACCTTATTGTTAAGAGTCAGCATCTAATTGCCCCCCTGCGCACTTGTTGTGGTCGGGACCGCCTTGGGCAGATTGTTTGTGTCCGGGGGCGCGTTGGTCAGGATGATGACGGACTCTATCTGAGCCATGTCGTTGGCAGGCTGTACCTGGATGGTCTTATACAGGCTGTTGACTTCCTTGCTCACCTTAGACACCTGTCCGATGATGAGGCCTTTGGGAAATACGCCCCCCAGGCCGCTGCTGACAACCGTGTCGCCTGCCGTCACCGTTGCTTCCATGCTCACAAAGTTCATGGTCAGGTCCCCGGAAAGCGAGCCCCGGGTAATCCCCTGCGCGCGATTATTCTGCAAAAACGAAGCGATGCCGCTTTCCTGGTCGGTGATCAATCGCACTTTCGAGTAGTTCGGGCCAACCTCAATGACTTGTCCCAGCAGCCCGTTGGCACCCAGTACCGGCATCGTGTCCTTGATGCCCTTCAGGCTCCCGGCATTGACCACAATAACGCGCTCCCACTGGCTGACCGGAAGCCCGATGACGTTGGCCGTAACGCCTTTGTAGCCGCCGGTCTGCGCCGCGTCGGTTAACGCCGTCTGCGTGCTGGCGGCGTGGTCTGCCTCCTGGAGCTCGACTATCTGGGCCCTGAGCTTGGCGTTTTGCGCGCGCAGGTTTACCAGCTCGCTTCGCGACACTCCAAGCCCCGCCGTCCAGGCCGCAAAGCTGCGCAGAGGCGTCGTGACCCACTTGCCCGCCTGGCCCACCGGAGCAATCGTGGTCTGAACCGCCACGCGCAGGCCATGCAGCGGCCCTCCCGAATCTTCACGGGCATAGGCGGTGATAAGCACCAGTGACAAAACCACCAGAATTATCAGCCAGAAATAGGGACGCTTTCTCTTTTCTGTGGGAGTGATTTTTAAGGGGGGCATTACATCAATCCCCTCTAATGCGTGCCCTGCAGGACCTTCTTCAGTACATCGATTTCCTCAAGGGCCTGTGCTGAACCGTTAACAACGTTTACCAATGCGCTTTCAGATACATAGACGGGCATCTTTGTTTCCGCCTTCAGGCGTTCATCAAGACCCCGCAGCAGCGCGCCGCCCCCGGTGAGCACCACGCCAAACTCCATCAGGTCGCTGGACAGCTCCGGCGGCGTCTTTTCAAGCGCGCGCTTCATGCCGTCAAGGATCGCGTTGATGGGGCCTTCGATCGCATCGCGGATCTCTTCGCTTTCCATCGTGATCGTAACCGGCAGGCCGGTCGTCAGATCGCGTCCGCGCACCTCTACGTCAACCTCTTCATCAAGCGGATAGGCGCTGCCGATCTCGAACTTGATTTCTTCGGCCGTGCGCTCTCCGATCAGCACGTTGTAGGCGCGCTTTACATAGTCAACAATAGCCTCGTCAAATTCATCGCCCGCTATGCGCAGGCTGGTCGAGACCACGATCCCGCCCAGGCTGATGACCGCAATCTCGGTCGTGCCGCCGCCGATGTCAACTACCATTGAACCGGTCGGGTCCTGGATGGGAAGACCCGCGCCAATAGCGGCGGCCATGGGCTCTTCGATAAGAAAGGCATGCCGGGCGCCTGCCGTCATCGCGGCTTCAAACACCGCGCGCTTTTCGACCTCGGTCACGCCGGACGGCACGCAAACCACCACGCGCGGCTTAGGCTGAAACAAAAGCTTGCGCTCGCGGACCCGATTGATGAAATAGCGCAGCATGGCTTCAGTCACGTTAAAGTCAGCAATGACCCCGTCCTTTAAAGGCCGGGTCGCAACAATGGAGCCGGGGGTTCGTCCAATCATACGCTTGGCTTCTTTGCCAACCGCCAGTACCCGACCTGTTTCCTGTTCGATAGCAACTACTGAGGGCTCGATCAAAACGATGCCTTTTCCACGCACCGACACGAGGGTATTTGCCGTCCCCAGATCGACCGCAATATCCATACCCATAGATTTTAAGAACATATCACTTAGTGACACACAGGTCTCCTACTCCGTTTTCATACGCGCAAGTGTATTTAATATTACCCGCAGCGCACAGGGGGGCGGCAAAGTGTTCTGGAGCTGTTACCGGCATTCACCAACTGACGCAAGATAAACGCTGGCTGGCAAGATGAGACAGGGTTACTTCTGGTAATTGCCCTGTAGGCTGCGGAACGCCCGGAAAGTGGCTTGTTTTCAGTGGAGCAGGGGCTATGCCCTCCGCGACGACCCGGCGCGCCTCTGCCCCAACTGCGTCAGGCGCCAAAGAAGAGAGCGACTTCGCGTGCAGCGGACTGCGGGCTGTCAGAACCATGGATGACGTTGGCGTCGGTCATCAGCCCAAAGTCTCCGCGGATCGTGCCGGGGGCCGCTTCGGCCGGGTTGGTCGGCCCCATCAGCGTGCGACACTTTTTTACGGCGCCTTCGCCCGAGATGGCCATCTTCACCACAGGGCCTGACGTGATGTAGTCGATGAGTCCCTCGTAGAAAGGTTTCCCCTTGTGCTCAGCATAGTTTGCTTCTGCCTGCTCCTTAGTCAGAACAGCCATCTCCAGCCGCTCAATCAGCAGTCCCGTATCCTCGAAACGGCTGATGATACGACCGATCTTTCCCGAAGAGACCGCGTCGGGTTTGATCATCACATAGGTAGTTTCTTTCATAGAAGAGATTCCTTTCGTTTGGGTCTTAGTAATCAGGGATAATTTTGGATACTTTCCACCCCAGACCAACCCGCTCACAGTCGATCGTGAACTTCAGGTTTGTCGTCGTGCCGGCGGTCACGGTCACCTGGGCTTCACTGGTAAGCATGTTCGGACTGATCGAGTTGACCGCAACGGCGACATCGGGCGTCGGAGGGATAGCCGCCATCTGTCGATCAACGTTTTGGGCGCCTGTCGCCCAGTAGCTCTCGTAGTTCCCGCTCGCACTGTAGGTAGCGAACAGCTTTGTAATCGTGGTGTCAACCGAAGGCATGCCAAAACCCGTGCTGAAAAACGCCGCGGCCGCGCCAGCAAGAACCACCAGAATCACCACGACGATAAGCACGGGCTTAAGCCAGCGCCACACGCCACGCTTACGCTTTTGCTCCTGCTTGCTGCGCTTTGCAATCTCTTTTTCAGAGAGGTCATAAAACGCGTCAACCTCTTCAAGCGGCCCAACCTGTCCTGTGGCAGATTCCGCCTGCGACGACGCATCAGGGCCGTCTGCGGGCGCGGGTGTGGGCGCAGCAACCGGAGCGGGTTCTGCCGCCGCTGCCGCCGCGGGTGCCGCCGCTGCTGCCGCCGCACTCTCCGGCCCAGCTTCTGCGGGCCCCACAGGGGCGGCAACCGCTTGGGCGGCGTCTGCAGCCGCAGCTGCAGCCGCTGCCGCGGGATCCGGAGCCCCCGTCAGCCTCGCCTGGCAGGCCGCCAGGACCTCGGCGGCCGCAGGACTCAGCTGATAGTGGTGCATGACCTGCGCTTCTTCAAGCGCGCGTTGCGCACGCGAGTAATCTTCGCTGGCATAATAGGCCATACCCAGGTTGGCCAGCGCCTTGCCCCGGTGGGCATAGTCTTCGACGCCCAGCGCCGCGCTGTAGGCCTCCGCCGCTGACTTCGGGCGACCCAAAGCCATCATGCACAGCCCCAGGTTAACCAGCGACGCGCCCGGATTTGGGTTGCGCTCGTCAAGGGCAGCGCTCTTGTAGGCCAGCGCCGCCTGCTCGTAAGACCGCTGCTCAAAGTACGCGTGAGCAAGGCCCTGATAGCACTTATAAGGCTCATACATCGTGCTCTCAGCCAGAGCAGCTTCAAAATGCGCAATCGCCTGGCTGAAGTCGCCATTTTGCAGGTAGGCGTTCGCCAGATTGTTCTCGACCGTGCCCCGCTTCTGATAGCTGTCATCACGCAGAGCCTGCTCGTAGACCACGGTCGCGTCATGATAGCGCTTCAAGCGCATAAAGCAATTGCCCGCACCGTGATAGGTCAGTCCGTTTTCAAGGGGCGTCCCTTCGTCAGCAGCCTCTAAAAAGAGTCGCGCCGCTTTACGATAGTTCTGCTCCTGATACAGCTGCCGTGCCGCTTCGTATTTTGTCCTATCCACTTTAAGCCCCGCCCTTTAGCCCTTTCTTAATCGTGTGCCCTTGATGCTTCATAGTCGGCGATCAGTTGCTTCTGTACGTCGCCTGGTACCTGTTCGTAACCCTCAAGTTCAATCGAATATACCCCTGTGCCGTGAGAAAGCGAACGCAGATGAGGCGAGTAGTTCGCAACCTCTGCATAAGGCGCCACCGCATTGATCTCCTGCATGCCCGCAGCACCCGCTCCCATGCCCAGCACACGTCCGCGCAGGCTGCTGATGTCACCCATGACCGCGCCCGCGTATTCGTCGGGCACCGTGATGGTCAGGTTTGCCATCGGCTCAAGGATCACGGGCGTTGCCAGCGCCGCGGCATTGCGAAAGCCAATGCGCGCCGCCGTGCGAAACGCCATCTCATTACTGTCGACGGCGTGGTAGCTGCCGTCATAGACCGCAACCTTTACGTCAACCACGGGATAGCCCGCAATGACGCCCTGGGTCATGGTCTCCTGCACCCCGCGGTCAACCGCCGGGATGAACTGGCGCGGGATCCTGCCGCCTACGACCTCGTCAAGGAACTCGAAACCGGCGCCCGGATTAGGCTCAAGACGCAGCCAGCAGTCGCCGAACTGCCCGGAGCCGCCGCTCTGTTTCTTGTGGCGCCCCTGCGCCTGCGCAACCTTGCGGATCGTCTCGCGATACGGGATGCGCAGCTCCGCAAGCTCAGTCTCCACGTGATAGCGGTCCTTCAGGCGCGCGACAATGACGTCAACAGCGGTATCGCCGTAGGTCTTGAGCACCGTCTGATGGGTCTCTTCATTGCGCTCAAGTTCGATGGTGGGGTTCTCATCAACGATCGTCTTAAGCGCGGTCCCCAGCTTGTCCTCGTCGGCCTTGGTCTTTGCCACGATGGCCACCGGGTACAGGGCCTCAGGGAAGGGAATCGGCGCAAGCACTACTTTGCCGGAGGTCGAGAGCGTGTCATTGGTAAGCACCGCGCCCAGCTTGGGCAGCACCACGATGTCGCCGGTTGCAACCGCTCCGGTCAGGTTCTTTGTCTCCTTGCCAACCATCGTGACCACGTGGGAGGCGCGCTCCTTGTCGCCGGTGCGCGAATCAATGAAGTCATCGCCGTCCTTGACGCTGCCGGAAAGCACTTTCACAAAGCTCAGGCGTCCCACATAGGGGTCGCTGAGCGTCTTGAACACAAAGCCCGTAAACCCGGAAGCCGCGCCGGCATCGAAATCGCTGCCGTCTGCCAGCGGAAACTTCGGGCCCTCGCCCGGCTTGGGAAAGTAATCAACGATCGCCTGCAGCAGGTCATCGATGCCCGCCATCTTTGCGGCAGATCCGGCAAAGACCGGCACGACCGTGCCCGCCGCAACCGCCACATCCAGCAGACTGTCGAGCTCCTCAAGGGTGATCTCCTCGCCCTCCAGATACTTCATCATCAGCTCTTCATCAGCATCGGCTGTGCTGTCAACCAGTGCCTCGCGCGCCTTGGCGGCCCGCTCGGCCATGTCCGCTGGGATCTCGCAGGCCGCCTCGGGGTCCTTGTGATAAAACGCCTGCTGACGGATTACGTCGACCACGCCCTCCAGCTTGTCTTCGGCGCCAATGGGGATCTGCACCGGAACCACGGCCTTGCCGTAGCGGGAGCGCAGCTTTGCGAAGGTCTCCG
The DNA here is from genome assembly GCA_009781115.1 of Coriobacteriia bacterium. Lineage (GTDB taxonomy): Bacteria > Actinomycetota > Coriobacteriia > WRKU01 > WQUG01 > WQUG01. The sequence continues at coordinate 15,059 of WQYT01000016.1, read as the reverse complement.
AGTAATCGGCGTGCTCCTTGTCCATGCGGTTGACAAAGATCGCGCGCGGGATGCCCATCTCGCCAGCTATCTGCCAAAGACGGTCGGTCGTGACCTGCGGCCCGCCGACCGCGTCAACCACAAACAGCGCAAGCTCCGCGGCGCGCATGCCCGCTATGGCGTCGCCAATAAAGTCAGCATAACCCGGGGTGTCAATAAGATTGATCTTGACCCCCTTGTAGCTAAGCGGCGCAAGCGAGAGGTTAATCGTGAACTTGCGATCAATCTCCTCGCTGTCATAATCGAGGTTACTCTGCCCGGCATCAACATTGCCGAGGCGAGGCGTCGCCTTGGTGTAGTAAAGCATCGCTTCTGCGAGTGAAGTGGTCCCTGCTCCCCCGTGACCAACGAGGACAACATTTCTGAGTTTGGCACCTGCGGCGTCTGCCATTCCAGCCTCCTGTTCATATACGACATCAAGACATGATAAGCCCTGCAGAGGCGCCAGCGCCCCGGCATGCTTTCATCTACCTTGTCCAGTATAAAGCAACAGCACGTCAACGCGACCCCCTATTGCATAAAATCAGCACTAATCGCACCCGAAGCGACGGGAAAGGCGCAAAACAGATGCTGTCCGCAAGTTTCCCCCGTTACTCAGGCGAGCGAGGGGCCACCGTGCCTTTATGCTCTATTGAAGCCGGGCGCGCCTGCGCCACAGGACAAGCGCCAGCAGCGCTCCGCCATAAACCAACACCACTTGACTGATCAGCAAAGCACCATCACCCGTCTGCGGCAAAGGAATAACCTTCGGCTTAACCACAGGGGGTTTCGGTACAGAATTCGCCTGGTAATACAATTTGAGTACCAGACTGCCGTCAGCGGCAATCGTACCTGTTGTAACTTCAGTATCACTTCCATGGGAGTAGCCGGGGCAGTAGGTATAGTTGGCATAGACTTCGGGGAGCGCTATCGCAAGATCACCCACCGTTCCAGAAAATCCCTCAGACTTATGAAGCGTAGCAACACCCTTCGCGTCTACCCAGTAATGCTCAACGGTATAGTTTGCGAGCGTGGCGACAGGCCCCACGGTACCCTCCAGAACATGGTAGGTGGAATTGGTCGCATCCGCAACCACCAGGGCAGTATTTTTGAAGACGGTACCAGCAGGCAGTGCTGAGCTGACCGCACCAACAGCTACCGTAACAGTGACATCAGCCGGGAGCATCGAGTTGGGCACGCTCCAGGTAATGGTCTGGCCTGACCGCTGCCAGGTAATAGCGTCGTCAGCCGGAGTCGCGCTTTCGGTCCCCGTGATAGTTGCCGCGTCTATCGACAGCCCATCAGGAATCGTATCAGCAATGGCCGTCTGGGCGTCAGCGTCGGTAACCGGCTGCGAAGGAGTCTGCTCGGGCGGCGTCGGCGCTACCCATCCACTGCGCCAGTCAGCAGGCTGAGGCTGCGTACCACTGGGCGCACCAGCAACAGTAATAACTCCCAAAGGAGGTTGTGCTAAGCCTTCCATCCAATCCTGATCGCTGGTGGTCCCCACAAAAACCGCAAGATCTGTACGTACGCCATTAAACATTGCATCAGAACCGGTAATCGTCGCACTGCTGAAAACTCCACTATCAAGACGAAGCCCTGTAAGACACTGGCTGGAAGAAAACATAGACGACACGTCGGTCCCGCCCCCAGCAACGCCAATCTCAAACCAGCGTAGATCCAAGGTGAAACGCGTCGTAAAAATAGGAGCAAAGCGATCAAACATGTGACTCATGTCTGTGACCTTTGCGGTGTTAAAAGTGCTTAGATTAAGATTTGGCGACAGGCCCGGGTTTGGCATCGAGATCACTGCACCTGTAGCATAATTGGCAAACATATAGCTCATGTTTGTAACATTAGAAGTATCGAAAGCGCTCAAGTCCAAGATTGGTACCGCTGTCGCGGGCGTATCAGAAAAACCATAGAACATATGAGACATATCCGTAACCTGCGCGGTATTGAAATGAGTCAGATCAAGTGTTGGAGGAGTTGTTGAAGATATAGCAAAATTTGTAAACATGGAACTCATGTCGGTGACTTGGGAGGTATCAAAATGTGTCAAGTTAAGAGTCGGCGGGGTTGTTGAATAAAAAGCATAATCATTGAACATGGCGCGCATACTTGTGACATTTGAGGTGTCAAAGTGAGTAAGATCAAGCGTTGGCGGCGTCATTGAACCGTAGGCAAAGCCTTCAAACATGAAACTCATATCTGTGACTTTCGAAGTATCAAAATGAGTCAGATCAAGGTTGGGCAGCGCAGCTGAATGGTCGAACATGTGACTCATGTCTGTGACTTGCGACGTATCAAAGTGAGTCAAATCAAAAACGGAAGGTGCAGTTGAGCTGGAGGCAAAGTTAGCAAACATGAAGCTCATATTCACCGCTTTGTTCGTATGGAAGTTCGTAAAATCGATTGAAGTCGCACTGGTAAAGCTATCAAACAGATGCGAAGCGTTTGGCGAGGCGCTCATCCAGATACCGCCTTGGCCGCCCACGTAGATATCATATTGGCCTGTCGTATCACCGGCAGTAGCCCAGGCAACAACACGTTGAGCGTCATAGTCGGGATTAGCTGAAGTGTCGGACTCAGTTGCGTCCCAGGCTTCCAGTACTGGCTTGCTGTTCCAGGAAGGATACGCGGCAAGGAACTGAGCGACGGCAGTATCTGGCGTCAGATAAGTCGAAAGATTAACAAAAGTAATCGTAGCAACTTGTGATTTCTGGATTGCCGGAGTCGTTGAATTACCCGGCGCAATCCCGGTATCCTGGTTCCACCAGGACGCATCAGGGCCATCGTCGCTGTTTCCCTGCATCATCATCGGGATGCCAGCGGGCGGGGCGTCTGCGGTGATCTTGTACTCGATTGTGTCACCGCTTTTCACGGGCACGGGCGCAGCAGCAGTCCCGGCATCCCAGTCGCCACCGTTAACCCGGGCAGTCTTTACCGGAGGCAGCGGAGCAGCCGGGGCCGCCTGTGGCGCCATCGTCCCCAGTAAACTGAAAACCATTGCGACCGCCAACACAAAATTGAGAGCGCGCCTCCAGGGTACAGAACTCTTTTTCGCAACCGACCGAAATCCCATCGTTCCTCCTTCTCCAGTGGCTTTTAAGCCACCAAAAAAATGTCTGCCCCTCTTTATATTTCTTTCATGCCGTTCAATATTATAGTCCTAATTTTTGCTGCGCACGTAACAAAATCTGAGTTGCTTACTGCACTATCCTTGCTACTCCGAGCAAGGCGCGCCGGGTCGTCGCGCCCTACGGGGCGGTTACCAATCAAAACCCCTCCAGCTAACGCCAGGATAAGCAGACCAAAGGGGGTCAACCCCCCCCTGAGAGCTGTATCGACAGAACAACCCCCGCCACGAGAAGGCAAAAGAGGTGGCGCCGTTTTGTCTGTTCATGCCGGAATAAGGACGCAGGCGCCAGCTGGTGAACACTCTGACTGACAGCGGCTTTGTAGGACGCAACGACCCGGTGCGCCTTATTCCAACCCGAAACGTTTGTCGTATAATGAGAAGCTGACGGATATGCCCTCATAGCTCAGATGGATAGAGCGTCTGCCTCCGGAGCAGAAGGCCGCAGGTTCGAATCCTGTTGAGGGCACCAGGCTTGGTCTTTCTCCGTATAAGCCGCTCAGGCCAACCCTTACGGGCACAGGCCCGCCGCGGGTTGCCCTTCGGGGCTTCTACGAAGAAATCCCGGCGCCTGGAACCGGGAGCCCGCTGCCTGGTTTAATCTTGCTCCGCTTTGAAAGAGAGTTGTATGCCTGCTACTCGTATTATTATTAACCCGAATGCACGTCATGGCGTCACTGAGCGTCTGATCGATACCGTGCGCAGTCTTTTTGTCGGCCAGGACCAGGATGCTGAGGTCCTGGTGACCGAGGCCCCCTGCCACGCCACGGTGCTGGCGCAACAGAGCGCGGAGGCGGGGGCCGCGCGCGTGATCGTCGTCGGCGGGGATGGCACCATCAGCGAAGTTGTCACGGGGCTGATGCGCATCGAGGCGCGCCAGCGCCCGGTGCTCGGCATCATCCCGAGCGGATCGGGCAACGACATCGCGCGCATGACGGGTATTCCCACAGGGCTCTCCCGCGCCGTTCCGGTCGTACAAACGGGAGTGGAGCGCTCCTTTGACGTTGGTACCTGCAACGACCGCTTCTTTTTCAGCAGCTTTTCTGTGGGGCTGGACGCGCTGGTCGTCGCAAAGACCGTCGAGTATAAAGAGCGCCCCAACAGCGCCGGGTTTGCGCTCTACCTGCGCGCGCTGATCTATACCGCGTTTCGCAACTCCCACCCCATTCAGCTCAACATCGCCTATGACGACGGGCCGAGTCGGGAGCGCGCCGTGATGCTCTGCTCCACGACCAATGGGCGGACCTACGGCGGCGGTTTTCGCATCAACCCCTGGGCAAAGCCTGACGACGGCCTGCTGGCAAGCTCGATTGTGGCCGACGTCAGCAGGCTCAAGCTCATCAGCTGCATACCGCTGCTTCTTATTGCCAAACAAGAAATTATCAAGGAGTTTGAAGGCTGCGACTGCAAGACGGTGCATATCAGCACCCCCGATAAAACGCCGGTGATCGCCCAGACTGACGGCGAGGTGTTCTCTGCCAATCACTTTGAAGTGGGGATTGTACCCGACGCCCTGCGCGTCATCGTACCCAGAGGGTAAGCGTTCCTGCCGCAAAAAATGCAACAGGCGACACGCCGAGGCCGTGCGGCCTACGCATGAACCCGGGCTCATTGCCCAGTACCGGAGGCACGCCGGGTCGTCGTGCCCTACGCAGCCTTTGCTATTCCTTACCTTTGTGGCTGACGCCAGAATAAACGTCATCTGAGTGGGCGTTATCCAGACGACGAGATTTTTTCGCAGAAGCCCCGAAGAGCGGCGCGCATTAAACAAAGCACGTCATCTGCGGGGAAGCATTAGACGAGAAATAAACGTCATCTGACAAGGCGCCGGCGGGCGTAGCGTACTTAAGCTACTCAAGCCCGCCGGGAACGCAGTCAGATGACGTTTAGGCTCGTCTAGTCCATGGTGATGGCGCCGGAGGGGCAATCATCCACGCAGATACCGCACTCGATGCAGTCATCGGGGCGGGCAAGCACCGCGGTATCGGCAAGGTCATAACAACCGTTCGGGCAATCATCAACGCAGGTACCGCAGGCGGTGCACAGGTCTTTATTCACAACAGGTACTGACATGATCGGATCCTCTCTCTGATTTACCTGACAAACTTTTGCAGATCATTTAGTAATAGTATCACTTTTCCGCGCAGTAGTCTCTTGCGGTCTGCTAAGATGAGTGCATGCCAGAAATACTCTCTCTCAAACGCTTAAGCGCAGGTGGCGCGGCCATCGGGCAGATGGCAGACGGACGGATCGCCTTTGTTGACTACGGCTGCCCGGGCGATGTGGCCGAGGTCACGATCGACAAGGAAAAACCCCGCTTTGTGCAGGGGCATATCAGCCACCTGATCGAAGCGAGCCCGCTACGGCGCGCCCCGCGCTGCCCGGTCTTTGGCTGGGAGGGCTGCGGCGGCTGCCAGTGGCAGCACCTGAGCCTGGATGCTGCCCGCGCCGCAAAGCGTGACGAGGTCGTTGACGCCGCCACGCGCATCGGGGGCCTTAAGGATGCCGAGGCCCTCACGGGCGCCGTGATTGGCACGGACGCGGACTTTGGCTATCGCAATAAGATCGAGCTTGAGGCGCGCCTGCACAAAGGCCGCCTGGAGCTGGGCTTTCACCGGGCGGGATCAGGCGAGCTGGTCAGCCCGGATGCCTGCCCGCTTTTCTGCGCGCCCCAGAAAAACCTCCTGAAAGCGGTGTCTGGCGCCCTGCGCTATGCCCTGGGCTCGACGACAGACTTTGGCCTGTCGCGTGTCGCCCTGCGCAGCTCTGTGCGGACCGGCGCCTTCGAGGTCGCCTGCATCACCGAGCCCGGACCCTTTCCCCGCGCGCGCGTTGTGCGCACGCTGAAGGCCGCCTGCCCGCAGGCCTCAAGCATCGTGCGCATCCTGCAAAAGACGCCTGTACGGGGCGCTGGACGCCGGGCCGCTGCGCCCCAGTTCAAGGGCGTTGAGGTTCTGGCCGGCGCCGGATACTGGGAGGAGGAACTGGGGGGATTTAACTACAAGATCAGCGCACCAACGTTTTTCCAGGTCAACACCGCCGCCGCCGAGCTGCTGGTCGCGCACGTCCTTGCCGCGGTCGCCGTTGACGGGAGCGACCGTGCCTGCGACCTCTACTGCGGGGCCGGAACCTTCAGTCTGCCGCTTGCGGCTGGCGCCGGGGCGCTCGTCGCAGTTGAGTCCTCGGGTCCCGCCTTGCGTGACCTGCGCCGCAACCTGAGCGGCGCCGGGCTTTGCGCAGAGGTCATCGGCGGTGACGTCGGGCGTGACACGGGCGGGATTGCGCCGGCTGACGCGCTGGTCACCGACCCGCCGCGCGCCGGGCTCTCGGAAGCCGCCCGCACAGAGATCCTGCGCCTGGCGCCGGCGCGCCTGGTCTACGTCAGCTGCGACCCCGCCACCCTGGCCCGCGACCTGAAGGCGCTCACCGCAGCCGGCTACACGCTGCGCGCCCTGCAACCCGTCGACCTCTTCCCCCAGACCGCGCATGTCGAATGCGTCGCCACCCTGACCAGGTAACAAAAGCTTCGGTACCTTTTGCAGGCATTGCTACTCCGAGCAGAAGCGCGCCGGGTCGTCGCGCCCTACGGGGCGGATGCCAGCCAGAACATTCGCAAGCTGTCGCCTTATGACTGTTCTGGCGTCAGCTGGTGAGCGTTCTGGTTGGCATCCGCTTTGTAGGGCGCGACGACCCGGCGCGCCACCACCCCAGCCCTGCTCACGCTTGCTGGGCTACAATAGAACCTACCGACACAGCAAGGAGCATACGAACCATGGCCTCTGAAGAGCAGAGTAATTTCACTGAGAGCAATATCGCCGCCATTGCCACCTATCTGAGCGGCGGCGACAAGGCCTGCGCCTGCAGGCTGGGCCTTGAGCTGGAGCAGTTCGTCGTGACTGAGGCAGGGGCAAGCGTCTCTTACTCCGGCCCCGGCGGCATCGAGCAGCTCCTGCATGAACTGCGTATCAACTACGAGGCAGAGATTCGTGAGGGAGGGCGCCTGCTGGGCCTGGCGCGCCCCGGCACCACACTGACCCTGGAGCCCGGCGCTCAGGTCGAGATCAGCACAGGGCCGTTTTGCCGCATCCACCAGCTGGAGGAGAGCTACGCGCAGTTCCAGGCAGAGCTCGAAGCCTGCCTTGCGCCCCGCGGTCAGTATCTGCTGCCACAGGGTTACCGTCCCGACGCGCGCGCCGACGACGTCGAGCTCATCCCCAAAGACCGTTACCGCTTCATGGACGCCCATTTCCAGACAACCGGCGCCCGCGGGCGGCAGATGATGCGCGGATCGGCCTCGACCCAGGTCTCCATTGACTACACCGACGAGGCAGACGCCGTGCTGAAGATGCGCCTTGCCACGCTGCTCGGCCCGCTGTTTGCCCTGGTGACCGACACGGCGCAGCGCTATGAGGGCGCGCCGGCTGCAGACCGCATGATCCGCACCCAGATATGGAACGATGTTGACGCCGTGCGCTGCAACACGGCGCCCGGCCTTTTTGACCCGGACTTCGGGTTTGCCCGCTACGGACAGGCGCTTTATACGGCGCCTTTGATCGTCTATCCGCTCCCTGACGGCAGCTACGACGACGCAGGTGGCCACAGCGCCGCCGAGCTTTACGCCAGCCGCATCATGAGCCGCGCAGAAATCGAGCACCTGCTATCCATGTTCTTTTTTGACGTGCGCCTGAAGAACTACGTCGAGATACGCATGGCCGACAGCATGCCAATAGACCTGGCGCTGAGCTGGACGGCCCTCATCAAAGGGATCTTTTACGACGCAGATACCGTCGCAGACTTAAGCCAGCGGCTCAAAGCGCCGCAGCGCAGCACGGCCGACGTGGCGGCGTCCAGAGCGGCCCTGTGCGCGCACGGCTACACAGCCCAGGTCTACGACGTTGGCGCCGCCGCCTGGCTCGACCTCCTCATCAAGCAAGCACGCCGCAGCCTGCCGGAAGAAGAACAGCACTACCTCAAGCCTTTGGCAGAGCTTATCGCGGCGCGAGTGACACCCCGGGAGGCACGCGCATGAAAAGCGCGCCGGAACTTCACGACGAGTATGAGGAGATCGTACAGGGCCTGGAGGGGCTCGACGGAGCAGGCCAGCTGGCGGCGGCGCGCGCAATGGCCCACTCAACGGCGATCTATCACGACGAGGTAGTTGACTTTGCCTACCTGCCCAAACTCTATCCGCCGACGGTCATCGAGCAGTTCCGCACCATCGTCAGCACCCTGTACGCCGTTTTGAGCAAGGTCATCGCGCGCTATAAGTCCGACCCCGGCTACCGCGCGCTCTTTGGCTTTGACGCAGGCCTGGAAGAGCTGATCCTGCTTGATCCCGGCTACAGGAGTCCGATCCCGATCATGCGCGCTGACATTTTCTACCAGGAAGACAGCGGGGCGTTTAAGTTTTGCGAGCTGAATACCGACGGCGCCTCCGCCATGAACGAGGATCGGGAGCTCTGCGCCGCGATTGCGGGCACGCCCGCATTCAAACAGATGCAGGACCACGGCTACCAGATGCAGCCTTTCGAGCTCTTCGACAGCTGGGCCACGGCGTTTTTGTCTGTCTATGAGGACTGGACCCGCCAGCGCCAGACAGCAAGCGATACCCCCCGCATCGCGATCGTCGACTTCCAGGAAGAGGCGACCGGCGCCGAGCAGAAGGAGTTCGCCCGCCGCTTCCAGGCGCGCGGCATCGACTGCGAGGTCATCGATATTCGCGCGCTACACTGGAGCAAGAGCGCACGGCGGCTCATGGACCCAGACGGAGGCGCCATCGACGCGATCTACCGGCGCGCAGTCACCACTGATATCATGGCGCACTATGAAGAGATACCCGACTTCCTGGCCGCTGTGCGCGCAGGCGCCGTCTGTCTGGTCGGGGGCTTTCAGACCCAGATCGCTCATGCAAAAATCATCTTCGAGGTCCTGCGCCGCGCCGAGACGCTCGCCTTCCTGACGCCTGAAGAACAGGACTTTGTCGTTAAGCACGTTCCGGCCACCTGGCGCCTGCAGAGCGACACGATTGACCTTGATGACGTCCTTAACAGCAAGGATCGCTGGATCATCAAGCCACTCGACCTCTATGCCGCACGCGGGGTCGTCGCCGGACGTGGTGTGCGCCAGACAGAGTGGGAGCAGACAATCCGCGAGAAGGTTGACACGGGCTACATCATCCAGGAATACGTTGAGCAGTACCGCGCGACCAACATCCGCAACGTCTACTCGCTGTCTGCAGGCGGCTGCCCGCAACAGCTGCGCGAACCGCAGATTGAGCTCTTTCAGGACCTCACCGGGCTCTATATGTATAACGGGAGTCTGGCGGGCATCTACTCACGCGCCGGCCAGGAAGCCCTCATCTTCGGCCACGCCGGCGGCCTGACCCTGGCAAGCCTCCAGATATCCTAACCCCGAACAAGGCGCGCCGGGTCGTCGCGCCCTACAGAGCGAGAGCCAGCCAAAGCAATCACGGCTGACGCCAGAATAAGACGGCGATCAACCCCCGAGAGGTGCGAATCGTTTCGTGTAAGACGTGAAGAACGACCCTCATTGGCCTTGGGCCATGAGGACCGTCCTGAATGGCTTAGACGGAAGGAGGCGCGCCTCTCAGTCTATTTCTTCTATGTCGAGGTCATCATCCATGTCGCCCCATTGGTTGGTTGGGGGCGTTGTTGGCGCTGATGCTGACGCGGAGGCTTTCTTCGATGCGGCCGCAGCAGGGGCTGCCTTCGCCGGACGCGCCGGAGCCGGCGCATCATCGGGGGCAAAGGTTGAAAGCGGCTGTTGGGCGGGCCCTACTGGCGCCTGCTGAAGGGTTGGCTCATCAGCTTCACTGGGCGACGCCTTGCCGTTTGTCTTGAAAAAGTCTGAATCAGCCAGCGCGGCGGCCATGGGATCTACCGCCGCACCCGGGGCATCTGCGCTTGCCGCAGGGGCCGCAGGCGCGGGAGCAGGCTGGGCGGGCGCGGCTGAGCGGGCGGGCGGCGCTGCGACGGCAGCAGCAGCCGACGCAGGGGCCACAGCAGCAGCCGGCGCCGATTCCCGTGCGACAGCCCGGACCGCCTCTTTCTGAGCCACCGAGAGCTCTTCTTTCAGGTCCTGGGGCACCGCGATCTCTTCAACAGCACTGCGCGCATCCGTCTCAAGTTGCCGCACCCCGGCAAGAAAGCTCTCCAGCTGCGCAAGATAGCCATTGCGGAACTTCTCTTCTTCGCCCTGAAGACGGGCAAAACTCCCGATCACCTGGTGACGCTTTTGCCGCGCCTCCTCGACAATGCGGTCCGCCTGCTGGCGCGCGCTTTCCAGCTGAGCCTCAGACTGGCGTTGCGCCGCCTCAAGCGTATCGGTACATTCGGCCTGCGCCTTTTTAAGCATTGCGTCAGCGGCTCTTTGAGCCGTCAGCAAGGTGTTGTTGATCGTATTGCGCTCTGCCGCAAGGCTCGCGTCGCGCGCTTCCAGCATGTTCAGTTTTTCTTCAAGCTCTTTACATCGCTTTTCTGACGCGTCGGCCTCGACGGCCAGCTGATCCAAAAACGTATCGACTTCCTCCTCACGGTAACCCCTCATACCGTGAGCAAACTCTTTCTGATGGATATCGAGCGCCGTAATCTTCATAGTGCTTCCCTCATTGTTATCTTGTGGACTGGGTGCTTCCTTGTTTGCCATTTTATCATTACTCCTCGGTTGTATCTTTGTCAGAAATCGAGCCCTGCTCAAAGGTGCGAGCGACCGCCGCGTTGACCGCGTTGGCAAAGGCCGCGCGCAATCCCGCCTCTTCAAGCTTCTCGATGGCAACCGCTGTTGTTCCGCCCGGGCTTGAGACCGCGTCGATCAGCGATTCCGTGTGCATGCCGCTTTCCTGGAGCAGCCGGGCGGTGCCGAGCATGGTCTGCACAGCAAGCTCACTGGCAAGCGCCAGCGGCAGGCCGTTGGCCACCCCCGCGCGTGTCAGCGCCGTTGCGACCAGCGCGAAATAGGCCGGCCCGCTGCCCGAGAGGGCCGAGCCCGCAGGCTGGAGCGACTCGGGGATAACACAGGTGCGCCCGATGCTCTCAAACAGCTTGACGACCGGCTTAAGCGCCGCTTTGCTCACGTGATCGCCGGGGGTCAGAAGCGACATCGCCTCGCCCACCATGGCCGGCGTATTGGGCATCACCCGGATCACCGACGACCCCGGCAGCAGAGCGCCCTGAAGCTGAGCTATTGTGATCCCGCCGGCAATCGAGACGACCAGCGCCCCGCCGAGCCGGTCACGCAGCTGGCCTAACACCTCGGTCACGGTCTCCGGATGGACCGCGATCAGGCAGATGTCGCCATCGCCCAGCTCAAGCTGAGTTGGCCGCTCCATGCAGGTCACACCAGGAAACTCACGTTCCAGCTCACTGCGCCGCGGCGCAGCACGCTCGACAATCACGGCCTTACGCGGATTGACCAGGCCGGACTTCAAAAATCCGGCGAGTAATGCCGAGCCCATCTTGCCCGCCCCGATCACCGCAACGCGGCCAGAGGTATTCTGTGGCGCCATAAGTTTCAGGTCTCCTTAGAGGTATAACAAAAGGACAGCGTCCTTAACGCTTTCACTAGTATACCGTACCGGAAGCAACCCGACGCCAACACCACAGACCCTCCCAAAACGCCCGCCCCCGGTACCAGGCACCGAGCCCCAACTCATGTGTAGCGCGCGGGGACCCGGCGCGCCTCTGTCCGGGGAAAAAGGATGTTTTTTATGGAGGCAGCCCTCAGGGCCATCAAGGCCCTTCGGTCTGTATGACAAAAGCCCCAAGGACTTTTGTCACCTGTTCTGGCGCCAGCTGGAAATGTTCTGACCGGCAATAACTTTGTAGGGCACGACAACCCGGCGTGCCTCCGGTACTGGACACCGAGCCCGGACTCATGCGTAGCGCGCGGGAACCCGGCGCGCCTCTGCCCGGAGCGGCGCCACCTCGAAGCCACAAAGCGCTCACCACTCTGGAGCAGCCCGGCCAAGACAAAAGAGAGCGAGCTGCTCCAAAGCAGTGAGCGCAACAAGGTCCTCGTGACAAAAGAGAGCCAACCCCCTTTGTCACGAGAGCCCGGATAGCGGCCTGCTTCCAGGGGGAAAAGAAGCAGGCCACCCGGTTGCGGGGAGCAACTTGTTGTTAAGGTGAGGTACAAGCTGCTCCCCAAAGGAACCTGTGATAAGAAGCAATGAAGGGTTGCTTCTGGTCACCAAAGTAGAAAGGACTTAGGGCACAAGGAACCCTGTCTGTGTTCCGGTAAGCGTGTTGCTTGCGCTGCCAGAAATAGTAACGTTTGATATCGTTTCTGCAATAGCGCGATCACCAATATCGGTATCCTGTTGTACGCCAGATCCCGTATAAGAAATCAAGCCCGGCAGATACGACACATTAGTGAAATTAACTTTCTGAAAACCATTAGTACCACTGGCAGCAAGAATTTGACCAATAATGTCACCAAAAGTCGTATATGAAGAACCGGCGAATCTGGTAATCGGACCATAATTGCGTACATTGCTCAGGACAACGGTTTGTCCATTTGGTACTGAATTATGTAGGCAGCCGATGATACCGCCAATACCACCGAGATTAGTAGCTGCACCACTGGGGACTCCCACACCTAAAATAGCGCCTATATTGTAGCTGTTTTTAATGGTAAGTGTGCCTCCATCAGCGAGCGCAAAACAAACTAGGCCGCCCTCCGCAGTGGGGCCACTTGGCGTAAGCGCTCCTTTGTTGTAGCAGTTGTCAATAGTGGCAGCACCAGCTGCATATACAAGGCCGCCAATGAAGGCTCCATTAGTAATAGGAGTTTCGTTATAGCAGCGGATTAAGCTACCGTTGTTATTTATATATTGCGCAATTGTTCCCGCCATATTTGCATTATTTACAGCTCCGCTTCTGCGTCCAAGATTTTTTACAGTGCCATAAGCGACAGTACTGAAAAGCCCCGAATTTGATTTCAAGTTTTCTATAACGTGATTTCCGCCGTCAAAGGTACCATAGAAACTGCCCAGCAAGGTACCAGTCAGCACATCAGCGTTGTCTACATTCATGTCTGCGGTCAGTACGAAATACTTGCCATAGCCAGCATTATCACCTTTATCAGTAACAAACTTCTTCAATTGACGGATACTGCTGATCTGATAAGGCATACCTTGGCTTCCATTGCCGCTTGCATACTCTGGTGCTGGCTCAACATCAGACCAAGAAGTAACTCCAAGCAGAGTCAACTGAGTGACATAAGGCTTAGTTTCTGCTGAATAGGTGACGGGATCACCTACATTTACTTCAAAAGTCGTGGTCATGGTGTAGCTTGCTCCTGCAACAATTGTACGTCCAGTACCATCCTGCAAACTAAGAGGACTCCCACTATTGTTTCTGCATGAAACAGTCACCTGAACCATAACGGTACCATTGGTATCCCCAGCAGTGAACAGGCCGGCTGACGTTAAGCTGCAACCTAAATCAGAGCCTTGTATTGCAAGCGTAGTACTTATAACATTCAGACATACTCCACTAGTAGAGGTTGGACTTATAGTAAGCACATTTTGCGAGCCCTTATTAACGGCAACAGGTTTAGCAGTGATGCCACTGGCTTGATAGTCAGGCGAGGGCATATAGACAGCTAATGGTATAGTTATACTCCCCCTAGCAAAAGAGCCATCAGCGGCAATTACACAAAAACCAAAAGAAATATTCTCAGGCGCAGTAGAGCTAACTGTTACCAGCCCGCTGGAACTAATGGTAATGCTACCAACAGCAGAGGCGCTAAGCACATAACGAAGAGGCTGTGCTGACGCCTCTTGAGAGGGGTCAAAGAATTCAACTTGGGTTTGGTAGGTGCTTCCTGGAAGCTGATAAGGTATCGACAACACTCTGAACTGAATCGGCTGAGGAGAATTGATACTCGGCCACTGCGGTTCCTGCACTACATCATCGGGACCACCAGGAAGCGTACTGGCATCTGAAGTAATCATCACCAGTCCGTTTTCAACACAGATGTAAGTAGTGTCGTCAACTTTGAGATAGCTCAGTCCATCTTGTCCCGTAACCATAGGCGACTCATCGTAGACATAGTCTTCCGGGTTCTTATCTGGAGTAAAGACATATTGTTTGGGGTTCTTTGACGTTCCGTCCTGGTTTACTGACTCAAAGACATTAGGGTTGTCAGTACCTTTAACAAACAATCCTCCTGCAAGAGCAATAACGCCATTTCTGTCACAGGCAAGTTCGTCTCCTGAGTATTCTTTGTCTTTGCCAATAGAGCCATCACCATCATAGATAAACTGCCGGGGAACTTGCGAGTTGCCATTATCATCTAGTTCTTCCCAGATGTTTCCGCTGATATTTTTGACCAGCTTTCCGTCAGGTGCAGTCTTTATAACATCAGCAGCCAGATCATGAGTAAGCTCTTGTGCGGCATCAGAGATGTCTCCTTTATCTGCAAGCTTATAGGCTTCAGTCTTATTAGCAGCTTGAAGACGTACGTCAATGTTATAGGCATAGTTATCATCAGGCTTGTTTTCCGGATCAAGGGTAACGTTATCAAGAAGAAGGTTAGTAGCTTTTCCTGCAGGAAGAAGCTTTGACCAGTAACACCAGCCATTACCATCTGCGGTATCATCTAAGATCCAAAAGCCTGTTGCTGGATCATAGTTTTCAGGATGGGCTTGATACTCAGTAAGCAGAACAACAGGAGCTGCACCGAGGGTCTCTTCTGTGGTGTTTCCGTTTCCTCCTGTTACAGCGCCGGTGTATTCTACGTCGCCTATTTCTGATGTACCTGGCAGATACCACTTCTGCTCACCTGACATAAGCCAGATGTGATAGTTATCAGTTGCAGGGATAGTTCCGTCGCTTCCAATAGTTGTTCCTGCCCACTGACGTACTCTCCAAGTAGA
>WQYT01000015.1 GCA_009781115.1 Coriobacteriia bacterium | reverse complement strand
TAGCTGAAGGCCTTCTTGATGGCGGCTTTGGCCTGCCGGATGTTCTTGGGGCTGTCCACGCTCACGCGCTGCACGAGTGCCGGACCGTCAAGGGTGGCGAGCATCTCGCAGACCCGGATGGGAAAGCCCATCGTTTTTGTATCGCGCCCGAGCGGCGAGGTCTGAGTGACCTGGCCGGGCAGTGAGGTCGGCGCCATCTGGCCGCCCGTCATGCCGTAGATCGCGTTGTTGATAAAGATCACGGTGATGTTCTCGCCGCGCGTGGCCGCGTGTACCGTCTCGGCCGTGCCGATACTTGCCAGGTCGCCGTCGCCCTGATAGGCGAACACGATCGAGTCCGGGTTGGCGCGCTTGATGCCCGTGGCGACCGCCGATGCGCGGCCGTGCGCCGCCTGCGCCATGTCCAGGTCGAAGAAGTCATAGGCGGTGACCGAGCACCCCACCGGCACCACACCAATGGTGCGACCCTTGATATCAAGCTCATCGACCGTCTCGGCTATCAGGCGGTTGACCACACCATGCGTGCAGCCCGGGCAGTAGCTGAAGTTCGCGCTCGTAAGAGAGAGCGGGCGTTGGAAAACGACCTGCTCACCTGCGCGAGCCTCCAGCTCAGCGACTGTTTTTGTGGGAGTAGCTGTAGGAGCAGTCATAATGATCACGCCTCCTTTAGGTCGCAGGCCGTCACGGTCTGCTGCAAGTCTGCCAGTACCGTGGCCACCTCTGCCGGTGTTGGGATCACGCCGCCGGTGTGGCCAAAGAACTCGACCGGCACGCGCCCATTGACCGCCAGGCGCACGTCGTCGACCATCTGGCCTTTGTTCATCTCTACCGAAAGGAACGCGCGCGCGCCAGGCACGGCAGCTTCGATTGCCTGTGTCGTGAAGGGCCAGAGTGTGATCGGGCGGATCAGCCCAGCCTTGATGCCAGCGGCGCGGGCGCGCTCGACACCGCTGCGCGCGATGCGGGCACAGGCGCCAAAGGCGACGACCACATACTCGGCGTCATCGATCAGGTAGGTCTCGGCACGTTGCTCCTTGGCTTTGATCTGTTCGTAGCGCTCGAAACGCTCGTCATTGCGGCGCTCAAGGTTGCCCGCCACCAAGTCAAGCGAGTTGGCGATGTTGCGCGTCGTACGCCCGGGGCTCCCGGCGCCGGTCAGCGCCCAGGGCTTGGCCTCGATGCTGGTCAGGTCGAGCGGCTCCGGCAAGGTGACCGGCTCCATCATCTGGCCGAGCATGCCGTCGGCGAGCACCATCACGGGCGTGCGGTAGGTGTCGCCCAGCGCAAAGGCGGTGGCGACCATGTCGGCCATCTCCTGCACGGTGGCAGGAGCCAGCACGATCAGGTGCCCGTCGCCGTGGCCGAGCGCGCGCGTGGCCTGCCAGTAGTCGGCCTGGCTCGGCTGGATGCCGCCCAGACCCGGACCGCCGCGCATGACGTTGATGATCACAGCGGGCAGGTCGGCGCCCACCAGATACGAGATGCCCTCGGTCTTAAGCGAGATACCCGGCGAGCTTGACGACGTCATGACGCGAGCGCCTGCCGCCGCGGCTCCATAGACCATGTTGATGGCTGCGACTTCGCTTTCTGCCTGCAGGTAAGCGCCGCCGGTCTTGGGCATGCGCTTTGCCATGTAGGCGGCCAGCTCGGTCTGCGGGGTGATGGGGTAGCCGAAGAAACAGGTGCAGCCGCTCCTGAGCGCGGCCTCCGCCAGAACTTCGTTGCCCTTCATGAGAACTTTTTCACTTGACATCAGGCTTTCACCTCCCCTTTGGCGTCTTTGAATACCGTGATCGCCACATCGGGACATATCTGTGCGCACAGCGCGCAGCCCGTGCAGCGAGACTGATCGGTCAGCCGCGCCGGGTGATAACCCTTTGACGTCAGGGTCTCCTGATCGAGCTCCATGACGTCGCGCGGACAGACGGTTACACAAAGGCCACAGCCTTTGCAGTAGCTGTCGTCAACGATGATCCTTGACATACAATACCCTTCCGAAAATGATAGCTAATAACTATCTAGGATATCGCAAAACAGCCCGCCGGTATACCTCCCACCCACAATCTGGGAAGAAACGGATAAGATTACGGTGCGCGCAAAGCAGAGCACAACTTTCAGAGGCCCCATACCAGACCTGAAACAACGCGCTTAGCGGAGCCCAAATCAAGCAGCCAAAAACCCAGTCGCTTGAGAGAAACTTGAGGCGAATCTTCACCGGCAAGTTTGTACCAAAATACACGCGCACCCGTTAAACTTAAGTTGTAGATAATGCAGGTGGCCATGTTTACCTTTCAAAGCTGCTTAATTCGTCGTAGCTGATCATCACTTCAAAATGATCGCCTACGACATGTGACAGTGGCATACTAACCCCCACCATATCTGAAGTCAAAAACATCCTCTGATATAATTTTGGATAGGCATCTTCGGGTCCCAGCAATTTACGCAAATAGTCATCTGTGTAATCATCAAAAGATCCTTGCAACATTTTTCTCTCATTCGCATTTATCTCATTATATTTCGGGTCCCTAATAATCTGTTTTGAAAATTCGCTTCTCAGCATTTTCAAAAAGTCGTCATCGACATTATATAGATCTAATAATGAAACTAATTCGCATTTTCTAATATCAATAACAAGCGCGTTGAAATAGTTTGTGGGATGTGGGAGCCGTTTATGATTAAATTCCCCTTCAAACGTAACGCTAAGATAATCTGAGTCGTTTCGTGTAATCTTATAGTCAACATCAAGAGCCAAAACACTATAGCCATCTTCATCCCATTTCCAACTCTCAGAAGTATCTTTTAAGTTGCCTTTAAATCCTCCCCCGCCATTACATATCTGCAAAGCGTTTTTTACAAATCCAGTTATCAGTCCATTGAGTTTGTCTGCATCAGGCGTTGTCTCTTGAAATTGCGGATAGTTAAAATAAATACGATTTTTGGCAGTTTCTTCCTTTGCGCAATAGGAAACAACATCAAATCCCCCCGATACAGCTCTACCTAAACTACTTGTTTGTTTTTGATTTCCTGCACAACCAGAAAGCAACAGGGTTATCAATGCAAGGGTTATTGAAAGCCTGAGGAGGTGATACTCTCTGAAATATTTCATCTTCTTTTCCTTTTTAAAGATTCTGTGGATTAGTAGCTCACGTATTCTTACCATCCAACCATAGTTCCAAACCCAGGCTTGCTGAAGGGTGCTGTATGCAGTTTCAAATACGGTAGCAAATCTGAATAAGGGATTTCAGGTTCAAAATGATTGCCCATTGCAAATATCGTTTCAAAACTAATTCCGATTTTATCGCAAGTCATGTAACAGTAAGAATCATTAAGGTACCCTGTCAGCGTCTTATCGTCATATTGATCCAGGTAGTTCCTGGCGGCTTCATTTGCTGTGGTGTCTGCCACCCCAAAACGATAAGCCATTTGTTTCGCAAATTCTTTCCGATAGATCTGTACAAAACTTTTATCAATCGTATAAATATCACTCAGTTTTAGAGTCGATCCATTCTTCAAATTAATGTTTAATGTCGTTAATATGTTATTGGGATGCGGCGCAGTTTTTACATTGCCAAACCCATTAAATGAAATGCTTATCCACTCATCATCATTGTAAGTAATATGATAATCCACGTCCAAAGACAAGTTAGCGTAATCTTTTCCATAGCCGTTTTCTGCAAAATGGATTGCATAATTTTCTATGAGTTTATTTATTGCGTCATCCCCCATAACAAGCTGTGGAAAGCGAATAGAGACTTTACTGTTCTTGTGTGAATTGTCAATCAGCGTATAGGTTTGGATGAAATACTTCGCTGCGGTATTTGTAATAGCAATATATGAGTTGCTTATTGTATACGGAGCATCACCTGTTGTATTAGTTGTCTCTGCCGATGAAAGTTCAGGCTTTGATTGTACTGATGATGATCCCATCGGGTTTGGTCTTTGTGACGTTGTGCATGACGCCAAAACCAACATCAGCAAAATGCAAACAGCAATTAATTTTTTCATTCCTGCTCTTTCTGTTTCAGCACTGAGAATACCTGGTTATCATTTTTCACAAAGTAGTACGCTTTTTCCAAGACGGGCCTCAATTCTGCAAAACAATTTCATTGATATTATCGTTATTCATTAAGTATGTTTTGAGCGAATTATCAGTATTATCACCAGGCAAGAATACGCGCATTGATTCATGGACAAGCTCCTTATTATCAGAAACTTCTATTTGTTGCGGTACATCTGACGTCCGATCCATCCGCCATAAATCCTCAAACACCAATTGCTTTTCCTTGACTGACAGGTATCCGTAATACTCTACACCTCCATCCCATCTAAGAGAAAACAATCCGGGAAATATCGGGCTCTTTGAGAAACGGAATGCACCTGCATATGAGTTTGGATCATCGCATTCGCCAGTTTTAACAACAGGCCGTTATAGGAATAAACAGATAGGGTCTTAATTTGTTCATCTTCTTTTCCTTGAATGATTATTAATTCGGGAACGCTGTCATTATCTAAGTCCCTCAAAGAAAAAGTCGAGAAATCATAGTCAGTAAGAGCAGGAAAGCCCTTTAGAAATTCCGCATACGCATTTTGCCATGGCTCTGCCTTTACATTTGTGCTTGAAGATAACTGCGAGCTATTCGGATTGCTGTTAGCGTTTAAAGCGCATCCTGCTATTAATAATATAAGCAGCGTTATAAGGGCTGGCAGTATAACAGCTTTTTTCATGTTCCACTCCCTTAATGGCAGTTGCCTACTTTCGTTATGCTTACTACTCTTCCTGAGCTCCATGGGTTATTTTTCTTTCTTCGTAACCCATCACCCCAATACAGAAGATTATTGATGTGTCTTATTATCCTCCTAAGGATAATTAAACTTGTTCCAGGTCCATTGGTTTTCAGGCAGAGGATTATCACAATAATATTCCAGGTATGACGTAAGGTATTTCAAATGCATGTCCCTATCTCGCCATATATTCATTTTTGCATCGGTGTAAATAAACTGCCTGCTTGTTCCCATATCAATTCCGTATTTTCCGTGATTCATTATGTCATGGTCGAAATCAATACTGCCATTTGCCCACTCTTCCCACAGTTTTTGTTGACGATCGAATGCAGCAGCATCGCTTGCATCTAGTCGTTTTCTGAAATTTGATGCGCTGAAAGCAACTTCATTTTGCCAGATAGTCAAATACTTCATTTCGAGCTCCGCATTGCCATATGTAGTATCTGGTTGAGCTTCCGCAAGGTAGGCTTTATCAATGGGATTGTTCTTGAACCACTTGGCATTTTCTTCGTAATAATTATCTCCAGGAGTCATTCCTATATTGCTTGGCATCACATTAGTATCACTGCTCAATTTTTTATTACTCGACGAAGTGCCAGAACTTCCTGATGGTAAATGCTGACATGCAGATACAAGAAACAGCAACATAAGAAAGAGGAGGATGGCGGTGACCATTTTTGTTTGTTTCAACTTAATACGCCCCATTTATGAACAGATTACATTCATCTTGTCGCCTTCCAAGATGCCCACCAATTGTATGTTGCATAAAAATTGATGGTATCCTACTAAAATTACCAGATATTGCTGCAGCGCATTTTCCGTCATATCTACCTGTTTCACAGCCGAACTAATTCAATTTCAATGTTTCCGTTTTTATGTGAACATCAGATTCATCATAATAAGTTATCGTTAGCTGCCTGTCATTGTAATCTAATTTAATGGAAAGCGGCGGCCGATCCCAAGACATATTTCTTTTATATTCCTTATAGAAGACTGACTTATCAAAGATATCTCTTATTGTGAGCATTCTTGTCTGTGCGTCATAGTAAACGATTTTGCCACCCTGCACGAGAAATGGATTGTCATAGTCTTCGGAAAATTGATTGGAAGTGACGTCATAATACTTGCAGACGTCAGCATAAGTTCCCCCATGCGAACGTATCTCGATGATGTCACTAGAGACATAATTAATATCTGGAGGAACTCTATCTCCGCTACTACTATCTACAACATCACCCTTTCGGTCATATATATAATAATGCCACCCGTTTTCTAAATCACCGACAACCTTATATTGCTCGCCTTCCGAAATTACGGGCTGAACCGCAGCAGGCGCATCTACAGAAGCGGGAAAGTTTGGTTTATTTAATTGAGTGTCCTTCCCATTACAGCCCATCAATAAGAAAACCACGAGAATGATAAGGAACGACTTCTTGCGCATGATGCCTCTTTACTTCTTAATGAAAAATCTATCTTCATACTCATCACCCCAATACGCCTCAACACGTCGAACTGAAAGTTTCCTGACTTGATCCACTTTTTCATTTTACCTGGCCTTACAAATACTTTGCAGGGATGAACTCTGCCTGGACAACTTCAAACTTTCTTGTTTGCTTATTGTATTTCAAAACACTTTTGGTATCGCCTATGCCATCTGCGTGACTATCCAGGGATACATACTGCAAACAGATCATCTCAAAAAACGCCGTCTCCATCGACATCCCTGGGGGTAAACTCATGAAAACTGTCACACCAAATCGTTTCTTTGCTAACAGGTTTGCCATTTTTGTCAAAGAAATCACTGGTATATCTTTTTGATATATCAATGATCTTATGGTATCCAGTAATACTATTCGTGATCTTTAATTTGCGCCCATTCAAAAACATGCTGGTAAAACCAGTATCAAACTGATTAGCCGTTGATGAATAAAATATTTCTTGAATTTTATTATCAATGACCTTAAAAATGTGTGATGAAAATTGCCCCGCCCCTCCGAGCTCATCAATCGTTTGTTGGACAATAATCTCATCCAGTCCATCACCATCCACGTCACAAAAGCATAAAATATCATCAAGACTGGAACTCTCGAAGTCGTAAAACAGTACTTTGCTTCCCGTTTCGACAGCTAAATAGAAATCATGAGTGGCAGGCTGATTATAACGATAATCACTGAGAATATATGCATATAAAGGGGATTGATTAAAGCTAGTGACGTGCTCCTCAGCC
This sequence comes from Coriobacteriia bacterium, assembly GCA_009781115.1. Lineage (GTDB taxonomy): Bacteria > Actinomycetota > Coriobacteriia > WRKU01 > WQUG01 > WQUG01. The sequence continues at coordinate 26,184 of WQYT01000015.1, read as the reverse complement.
TTCCTCCTGACAACAACGCTTTTCAATCCGACACCCAAAACATCAATCGTCATCCCTTCATTTGCACGTAGCTCTGCTCGCGAGATCGCGTTGCTCGTCAATGACTGATGCGAATGTAATTTCCATGCCCCAGAACTGCTTACAGTGTTGCTGGAACCAGAATCGCCGTTTGTCACTAAACTACAAGCTGAAAGAGCAGACAAAAGTAAAGCAATTATTAATATCTTTACTAATTTCATCTCTGTCACCTCAGTTATATATGCTCGATACTTTATCTACACTAAGCCGCGTAATGATATAGTTTTTGCTCTGTGTAATAACACTTGAACTTGCTTTTCTGATGACGTATTCCTACTACAGAAAACCAGAACGCAAGAGCAGACGATCATTGTAATTAAGATAAGCTTCTTCATTTTCCTCCTACTTATATTTATAGAATCGGCCTTCATATTTTGGATTGACTGAATGTGTTCCTTTTGGCGGTGATATTTTCTCCATCGTCCTAGCTCCAGGTAGTGGTCTCTTACTTTACCTGCTTCAAATGCAGACTATCTAAAGCGAACAAAGAAATACCCACTGTTTGGATCAAATATTCCTTTGGCGATTAAATTTAGTCCAACCAAAATGATCAAAATGCTAAGAATAATGTAAGATACTTTGTAGGCTCTTTTCTCTATTAATTCCTCACCCCAAAGAATTTCTTGGCGCTTTGATGGATGATTCCTTCTAATGATCGAATAGAGACCCACAATCACAGAAAGACTTCCAAAAATTAAATGATAGTACTTCATTTACTACTTACGTCCCAATAATGATCTATCCCAGCAGACCCGCCCGGATTTGTAGAGAGTGAGAACAGATGCGTTTTAACATCAGTTGTAAACCACCCACTGTATGCACCTCCATAAAACGTATTTACAGCGAATCCATCGAAACGAAGCCGCTCCCCGCGGCAGAGACCGCGGGGTATCAGGCCTAGCTCGCTTCGCATCGCCGTCCGGCACGCAGCAGAGCTGCGGGGTATGCACCCCACCGGAATCAACTGTCACCCCAAACCGCTAAGACTTCTCCGTTTGATGCTCGCATGATAATGTAATCTACTCCACCAGGAATAGCGTACTTTCTGCCGCTTGAATCTGTGCTTGGCGTATTAAGAGCTCCATGAATCAGCCAGACATCATACTCCTTATAATATGTTGCATCATATGGTTTTTCACCTTTGGCGTCACCATATCCGTCTATTTTCATCCAAGTGACTTCAGCTTTTTCTTTGGCATCTTCTTCGGAAGTAATTTTCCCTAAACATTTGTCAGATAATTTGTCTGCCTCACCTATTGCAAAATCAGCAGCAGTATCACCATCATCTTCATATATATACAGCTTGTTAAATAAATCATAAACGATTTGCTTATTTGATTCAGTAGACTCAACAGAACTGCTTGTTTTTGACTGGCTACTGTTCGTAGAACTATGAGGTTCTGCATGCCCAGATTCTTGCGCACACGCCGTGCACCCGATCATGAAAATGAATACTAACGTAAGAATCTTAACTGCATTAGTTACTCTCTTCATTTCAACACTTCCTTTCAGTTTTACGGATGCCTTGGGTCACGCGGAGCATTATAGAAAATTATCAAGTCACTGCCATTAAAGGGGTTATATTTTCTCACTGTACCCGCTGGAGTTCCCACATATCCAGGTATGTTCCAATTTTTTGAAATATCATAATCGGCACCAGTACTAGTGAAGTAGTCATTTAGCGGGCCATAATATTGTCCGTGTGTATGCACCCAGCCAACAATATTTGCATCCCAATACAAAGCAGCACCTGACCCCTTATAGCCTGTTCTTTTAGGGCCTATCCCTGGCTCCCCATAGGTGTATCTACCGTCAGGTGTTTTTACAATAATTACATCATATTCTCGACAGGAACTTATCGATATGGCATTGTATCGCAATACAAAATCTATTGCGGCTTCGTCAATAGTATCAAAAATTCTATTTTGACTGGCTGCCGATGGTCCAACGAATTCTTGCTGCATTTTATTTGCTTTTTTCTGCTGTTTGGGGTAAATCTTTGCGTATAACTTTGCATCGGGAGCTTTTGGATTGCCCGTATAGTAGTATGAGTTCGCCTCTCCAGGCGTAAACAACTGTCCCGATGGATCAACATTATTCACTGGATCATTGCCGCAGTAGGCAAACATGTTAGTCCCGTTGATCTCTTGTCCCGTCTGCACCATGCCATCAGCATTGATAAACCTCCCGGTAGCAGGGTCATAGTATCTGCTCTCCAGATAGTACAGTCCTGTCTCTGAATCGTAGTAGTAGCCCCGGTAGCGGAAGGGATTGATGATGGCGATGTTGGTGGCGCTGGTAATCTCTGCTCCACTCGCATTTTGGATAGAGGTGATATTTCCTGTGGCATCGTAGTAGTAACGAGCGCATAAGTTACCGGCAGCGTTGCGTATCTCTTCGATGTCTCCTCTGCTGTTAGAAATAAGGTAGAGACTGGTAGCTACACCGTCAGAGCTGGTAAAAGAGATGCGGGCTGGTCTGCCTGCTGCGTCATATTGGTATTGATAGATTACACCGCCTCTGTTTTCTGCCAGGAGCTGTCCTCCTACATAGTAGTAGTCAGTAGTGACTCCATTGATCTTTTTCTGGCTTCGTAGTCCTGCTGCGTCATATTTAAAGCTTCCTGAGGTAATCTTGTTGCCGGAGATGGTTGCCAGCTGTCTGCCCCCGCTCCAGCCCAAGCTGTAACCTCTATAGCTAAGCGGGTTACCTATGGCGTCATAAGTGATTGCGCTCCCACCGTAGTTGTCCAGCCTGTCTTTCCAGGTAGCGTTATAGGTATAACTGACTGTCTTTTGCACTGCCCCCAGAGTTCCTGTGGTGTAGGCGTATTCTTTTCTGGAAGTAATGTTTCCGCCGCTGTCATAGGTCCAGGTCGTGGTCTTGTTAGTGTAGACGTTGTTTTCTCTTATGAGCTGTCCCAGGTTGTCATATTGATAGCTAATCTTGGTAGCAAAGCCTGAACCTGCGTTAACGTCCTGGTTTGCACGGACGCCTTCTCTGACGGTTAAGAGATTGCCCATGCTGTCATAGGTATAGGTATAACCCCTCAGCCCGATAAACTCATAAGCAAGCGTTGTGGTGCGATACTGTGTTTGATCAGTTGTGTTTCTGTCAGAGAGCTTGTAACCATAATACTGATTGAGAGGAGCATCTAAGCTCAGGTTAGTCTGCTGCAGACGGTTTAAGGCGTCATGGGTATAGTCAATTTTGCGTGTCGTGCCTAAAAACCCTGCTGTTGTGGGCAGGTTATCTTGCCCGTAGGTATATGAGGTTGTATACGTAGATCCTCCGGTAGCTGCGTTTACCACTTTGTTTATGTTGTTGTTTACGTCATAGCCGTACTGGGTCTCGTATTTAGTAGAGCTGTCGGCAGTAGATGAGACACGCTGGGAGACAGCCCGCCCTATTGAGTCTGTACGGTACTGATAGGTAAGGCCAGATACATAGTCTGTGTGCTTATAGGGGTCTCCCGCACTGTTATATGACCAACCGTATTTGGTAGCCGGAGTAGTCGTCGCATTTCCTTTCTTGACGGAGGTAACAGCGCCGTAGTTGTTGTAGGCATACTGCACCAAGTCCCCATTTCCGTAGGTCTCAGAACTCAATAGTCCTCCCCAACCAGTGTAGGCGTGCTTAGAGAGCGACTGGCTGCCTACTTTGGTCTCCGTGGGGTTTCCATAGACATCATAGCTTAAGTGATAGCTAAAGCCGTTATGGGTAACAGAGCTTAAGCGATCATCGGTATAGCCGTAAGAAGCAGTAGCTCCTGAGCTGGACACGGAGGTCATCTGGTCAGTATTTGCGTTATAGGTATAAGTGGTACTGATGTTGTTACGGTTACTTGCCGATGTCACAAGTCCCTTTGCCTGGTCATAGGTATAGTGTTCAGAGACTCCGTCTGGGTCATAGACATACGACACATAACCGCCAGCAGAAAGACCCCCTGTAGCAGCCGTATAGGTAAGAGACGTTGCAATATCCAGAGTCTGTCCGGGGCTTTTTACATCAAGGGTTTTTGGGTTGCCGTTGACATAGGCGTAGTTAGAGGTCACTCCGTTTTGGCTTTTTGCCTGGGTCATGTTGTGTTTGGTGTCATAGGTATACGTATAAGCATAGCCTTTGGCATCGGTGTACTTGGTCAGATCATTATTGGTATATTGCATCGCGGCGTTATTTTGCGCATTGGCAGATACGGTCAACAAATTTCCATCTGCGTCATAGGTATAGGTAGGCGCGCTGTCTTTGATAAGCGCTATGTTATCAAAGTAGGCGGTATTATCTTGCTTGGTATAGCGCAGACGAACACTGACTTTTACCGGCAGGTCACTTGAAGTGCTTCCTGACCCCAGCGTAAAGGCGGCGCTTACATATTGCCAGTCTGATATGCAGGAGTTATATGAGGCGGTTGCTCTGTCTTTAGTTGTGCCGCCTGCATAGGTAACGGTGGCCACCAGGTCATATTTGGCGTCGTCGCGCATGATGGCAGTCGCGCGCGCCCAACCGCTTACGATATAGGTATCACGCGCAACCCCGGTGATTGCGATATCTTGTTTGAGCTCTTTGCTTGCAGAGGGTACGCCTGCGATCTTGAAAGACTTTGAGTTGTACTGATAATAGGTGCCTGACAGCCCATCAGTTGACGCGTCAAGGCCTGTGGCGCTCCATTTGGTTGGAGCAATACCGCTGCCACGTTCCAGGCTGCCGTTTTCTATCAGGTTGCAAGAGTTTGGTGCGGTGGCGTTTTCCAGCTGCATGTTATCGAAGTAGGCGCTTCCGGTGGCTGAATAGATCATGAGGTTGGCGCGCACAGAGGTGGTGTCATCAGGCATCTTTAAGGTGGCATACAGGCGCCTCCATCCACTGTCTGTGGCGCTGTCAGTAGTGCCGCTCAGGTACTCTGAGAAGGTGTAAGTGTTCCCCGTTGGCGAGTAGGCATACAAAAGCAGGACGGCGCCAGCCTTTGAGCTTACAGAACCTTGCACGGGAGTTATGCCTGCTGCCTTTACGTCTGCTGAAAAGGTGTAGGTATAGCCCCCCTTGACATCAGTGGTAGAAAAAGCCTGATAAGCCCTGGCAGCCGAGGTGGTCCCTGCAGCTGTTGAAGTAAGCTTCAGCGAGTAGTTACCCTGATATTTATCTGCACTGGTCCGGGCAAAGCTGAAGGTAGCGCTTGTTCCATAGAGCAGACTGGTCCACTCTGAGCCCAAGGCTGCTTCAGCGCCGGGATTGGCACATAAATTGACTGAGTTTTTGGCCAGTGTCGCCGAGTTAATGAGACGGTTGCGCTTAGCGGTGTCGCTCGTGCTGTCATTGCTGCCTTTGGTATAAGATGAAGTTCCCGCCCCCAGTGTGGTGCTGCCTACCTTTGCAATGGATGAGACTGTATGCCCCCAGGTGTCAAATTGTAGGGTTGTGAAGACATTGTCGTCATTGCGGGTGTCTCCATCAGTTAAAGAAAGGACTCCGTCTGCTCCCGGGCTTTCAATGGTAGTAGCGCAATACTTCGAACGATCAAAACGATAGGTAAGCCCGGGCGAGCTCATGGGGTTTGTGGGTGTTCCTCCATATTCACGTATGCGTGACACGCTGCCATCTGATTTATAGATAAACTCAGCCCCGGTACCATCTGATGAGTAGGCGCGGTAGAGCTGGCCTTTGGCGTTGTATTCATACTTTGAAAGCGTAGCGTCTGGATACTTGATCTGCACAAGACGTCCATTGCTGTCACAGGAATAGCCCGTAACACGCCCCGCCGGATCAGTGATCTTTGAGAGGTAGTAAGCATTACCGGCACTGTTAAGTGGCGCGTCAAAGCTGATGATATGCCCAATGCCGTCTTTGACTTGTGACAGGCGGTGTGAGCCAGAAACGTAGCTGATGGTAGCGGCATTACCATTGGCATCCTTGATTTGAGTGAGATAGCCATCTGCGTCAAAGGTCATCACACCGCCTTTCTTGTCAGTGATGCTGTAGCCTGAAGTAAGCTTTGCCAGCTCTAAGTTCAGCCCGTCTTCATCGGTAATTTTAGTTCCGTCCTTTCTAAAGTAATGCAGCGTCCCATCTGCGTCAGTATAGACGTAAGGATAGACCGTTGTGTCGCCTGCAAAGCCAACGGCAGCTGTTGTCTGCACACGACAGATCAGTGATAGCTTCCAACCTCTGCCATGACGGATCTCTCCTGAAGCTCCCCCGGGACGATAGCCATCTGAGATATCGGAGTTATAGACTGAAGACAGCGCGACCGGCATCCTGAGCCCTGTGGTAGCTGCGTCTGCGTGCTCAAAGACAAGGTTGCCGGTGTAGTCATTTACCGAGGCCGTCCCTGCGTCTCCGGCACTTATGGTCGTATATGACCAGTAGTCTTCCAGCCCCTTGCTGTCACGGTAGAAGAAATAGATAAAGGGCTTTGCGCCTGATGGCAGCCCAGGATAGTTTGCCGTAAGCAGCCGCACGTTTGCGTAAGGAGACGTGGTGGTCTCATTTTTGCCTTTGAGCATGACTGAGAGCTTTTTAGTTGAAGCAGTCGAGGTCTCAAGGGTATCTTTGACCAGTCTGGTAACGTCGAAGGTCAGATAGTTTGCGTTTTTTGCTGAAGAAGTAATCGCGTAGTCAGAAACTGTTGAGGTATACCCTGGTTTATTGTTCCAGGTCAGCGTATTTGCTGTCCAGGTCGTGTCTGTCACCGGATGCAACGTATAGGTTGTGGCGGTGGTATTAGACGGTACTGCGCTGTAGGAATACTGATACATTGCAAGGTTAGCTTCTAAGACAATAGAGCCGGTTGGTATAGTGGGAAAATCAAAGCGCAGATAACCGCGCGCTATTTTGTAGGCGTTGCCATCATAGCCGACATACATATCGCCATACGGATGAGCTGTGCTGGGCTGCCCTGAAGCAACATAGGCCTGCTGATAGGTCGTCTGGACGCTTTGTAGCATCGGGTCTATCACAACCGGATAAGCCCTGTCTTTGCTGGTAAGCCACGTTTTGTCAGCGCTAAGTTTTACGCTGAGCTTTCCGGAGCTGTTATTTACGATAGAAAGCGTCAGATCGTAGGAGATATCATCTGCGCTGTCAGTCATATATGGTGCGCTGAGGGTAGCAACAACTGATCCTGTTTCGTCCATTAGGTCTATGGTCTTTGAATCTGTCTGTCTTGCTGTCAAGTCCCCAATATCATAGTCTGATATAAACTCATGTTGGGCTTGCGGCGACTTTAAGATCAAATTGTCTTTGACCCCGAGCGGACCTATGACATAGTCAACATCAACGCTGTCATAGATATCAGCGTAATAAGACGATGAGGTAAGACTGGTTAAGGTTAAGAACTTATCATTGCCAGTCAGCGCCTCGGGCTTGGTTGTTTCTGCTTGTGCGGGGCTTTGTGCGCCGGACTTAGCTGCCAGCTTTGGTGTGGTTGTTGATATGTCACTTGCTATGACCTCTGATCTGATAGAGCTAAGCTTGGCGCTATCTCTGCTTATGGCAGCCTGCCCGTTTGCAACCTCTGCTTTGGTTGCAGCAATACCGGCATATCCCCAAGAGAGACTGTGTCCTGCAACCTGGGCAGAAAGAATCTGGGCTGATTTAGCTGTTGCAGCAACAGTTATCTTATCAGGCGCAGCTTTAAGGGAATACTCTTTAGTACCATCGCGTGCGGTCTGCCCTGCATCCACTAAAGAATAATCTCTCTGTTCCCAGGGGCTGTCAAGCGACCTCTTGAAGTGGACAGGATAGCCATAATCTACCGCTACTGATGAGCCATCGGCGCATCTGAAATGTTTAACGGACTCAGTTCGCAGCTCGGTCTCTTCTCCGGTGATCTCTGGTATCTGGTACGGGCTTTCGCCTGCTTGCGCCTCTGCCTGGGCGCCGAGTTGCGCAAGCTGGCTGCTGTCTAAGGGCTTTTGTCCTAAGGGGCGCTCATCGCTTACTGGTTCGGCTCCTGCTAAAGAAGCAGAAGCTGAAGTCACATCAGATGACAGGGGGATGTCAGCAGCAAATAAAAGGGTAGGGTAAACAGAAAAGAAGAGGGAGAAAATCAGAAGAACACAAAGGAAACGTTTAAAGTGCGGTTTAGTAGGCAGAGGGGGCGGAGGGCAAGGGCTTGCGCAGTGTGGTGGAGGCGGTGGTTGCGCGAAGTTATTGCCTCGCGGACAAGTTCTGGCGTTTACTGGCGTCGTTTGGTGGTAGCTTGCATCCTTCATGATCAGTCTCACTCTCTTTACCGAATGTGGATATTCAAACTAACAGTGATTGCCTCTTAATGTATTCCTCCTGTAACATTTCTCCTTAATGAAACTATTGTGAACTGTGTGGCGGGCTAATGCAAGGGCTTTTTGGGAAATAGTTGGAAAAGTTTGGGAGCGCGGCAGCAGGTGCGGCTTGATAGTCGTGGACAGAGCCGGGGCTCTGTAGTTGCTGGGCGGGCGGGTTAGCGTCCCAGGTAGGAGCGTTGGACTTCGTCGCTTGCGGCGAGCTCTTCGCCGGTGCCGGACAGGGTGATCTCGCCGGTTTCAAGTACGTAGCCGCGGTCGGCGATTTTCAGGGCCATGCGGGCGTTTTGTTCTACCAGAAAGATCGTGGTGCCGGCGGCGTTGATCTCGCGGATGATCGCGAAAATCTCTTTGACCACGATGGGCGCCAGGCCCAGCGAGGGCTCGTCAAGCAGCATCATGCGCGGCTTGGCCATCAGCGCGCGCCCGATTGCAAGCATTTGCTGCTCGCCACCGGAAAGCGTGCCGGCCTGCTGCTTGCTGCGCTGCCCCAGGATCGGAAAGCGCTCAAACACCTCTTCGATATCCTTGCGCACGGCCGCTTTATCGTTGCGCAGGAAGGCCCCCATCTCCAGATTTTCTGTCGTGGTCATCTCTGCAAAGATGCGCCGGCCCTCCGGCGCGTGCGAGATTCCGGCAGAAACGCGTTTGGACGCGGAGAGATGCGTGATGTCTGTGCCATCAAAGATGACGTGCCCGGACTGGGGCTTGATCAGGCCTGAGATCGTGCGCAGCGTGGTTGACTTACCGGCGCCGTTGGCCCCGATGAGCGTGACGATCTCTCCGGTTTCGACCTCCAGGCTGATGCCCTTAAGCGCCCGGATGACGCCGTAGTTGACCTCCAGGTCGCGCAACTCAAATATCATCGTCATCCCCCAGATAGGCCTCGATGACGCGCGGGTCGCTCTGGATCTCTGCCGGCGTACCCTCGGCAATCAGCGCGCCGTGATCCAGCACGTAGATGCGCTCGCAGATCTTCATCACAAACGACATATCATGTTCGATCAGCAGCACGGACAGACCAAAGTCATGGCGGATGCGCTTGACCGTCTGGGCCAGGGCCGCGGTCTCGATCGGGTTCATGCCGGCAGCGGGTTCGTCAAGCAACAGCAGCTTGGGGCGCGTGGCCATGGCGCGTGCGATCTCTAAGCGGCGCTGCTCGCCGTAGGGGAGGTTTCGCGCCAGCTCGTCTGCCTTGCCGCGCAGGTCAAAGACATCCAGCAACTTCTCCGCCTCTTGCACCAGGCGGCGCTCCTCTTTGTGGTAGCCGCCCAGATGGGTCAGCGCGGTCAACAAGTTCGTACGCACGTCGCGATTGAGCGCGATGCGCACGTTATCAAGCACCGTCATCTCTTTGAAGAGGCGGATGTTCTGGAAGGTGCGCGCCACCCCCAGCGCCGTGACGGCATAGGGCTTGCGGCCCACCAGGTTGATCGTGCGGTCGCGGTTGCGGTCCTCCAGCTCGATCGTGCCTTCGGTGAGTTTATAGACGCCCGTAATCAGGTTGAAGATGGTCGTCTTACCCGCGCCATTAGGGCCGATCAGCCCCACCAGCTCGCCATCTTCGACATGCATGTTGACCCGGTAGACTGCCGTCAGGCCGCCAAAGATGATCGTAACGTTTTCCAATGTGAGCAGAGACATGGTCACTCCACCTGCTCCGGCGTGGCGCCGCGCCTGCGCCTGCCCCTGCCCGGGCGTTTTTTGAACAGGTCGCCCACTTCCATTGTGCCCATCAACCCCTGCGGCCGGAAGAGCATGATGATGATCAGCAGCAGCGCGTAGATGATCATGTTGACGCGCGACCAGTCGATCGTGAACAGGCCAAAGACGTTCAGCGGCGGCGCGATCGTGAAGAAGTTCGTAAGCAGGGTGAGCAACACCGCAGAAACAACCGAGCCGCTGATGGAGCCCAGCCCGCCAAAGACGACCATCACCAGGATGTTGATCGACATCAAAAAGCCAAAGGTAACCGGTTTGATGACAAAGAAGTACGAGGCGTAAAGCCCTCCGCCAATGCCCGCAAAAAACGCGCCAATGGCAAAGGCCATGACCTTGTACTTGGTCGAGTTGATGCCCATGGACTCTGCCGCGATCTCATCCTCGCGCACCGCAATGCAGGCGCGACCGCGCGATGACTTGATGAAGTTGTTGATCACCAGTATCGAGACGGCCATGAAGAAAAACAACCAGGGCCAGGTTGCCATGTGCGAATTGCTGAACAAGCCGGAAGCGCCGCCTGTGATCGTGAGGTTCTGGACAACCACCCGGATAATCTCTGCCATGCCGAGCGTGGCGATTGCCAGATAGTCCCCTTTAAGGCGCAGGGTCGGAAACCCAATAAGAATGCCGAAGATCATCGCGAGCACCCCGCCAGCAAGCATACCAAGCAGAAAGCCCGCGGTGGTTGGATAATATGACACGATGATCGCGCAGGTATAGGCGCCGACCGCCATAAATCCCGCATGCCCCAGCGAAAACTGCCCCGTAAAGCCCGTGATCAGGTTAAGGCTGACCGCCAGGATGATAAAGATGCAGATGGTCGCAAGCACACTCTCATACACGGGGGTAACCCAGCCCAGATAGCTCAGCAGCTGCACGATGCCAAAAGCAGCCAGCATCGCCAGCAGTATCAGGAGGTTTTTCAGAGTGAGTATGCCAACGCCGCGCGCAAAGCCTTTGCGCACTGCAGCTGATGCGCCGGGGACGGTTCCTTTGTCAGACGCAGTAGCCTTGGCACCCTCTTGCAGAGGAACCGTCCCCTTCTGTAGTTCTTTCTTGCGTGCGCGCGCCACAGCACTACACCTTGTTTCCGGTGTTTTTGCCCATAAGGCCCGTGGGCTTGATGATCAGGACTAGGATCAGGATCGCAAACACCGCCGCGTCACGATACAGCGAGCTGCCGTAGCCGGCGACCAGCGTCTCTATCACGCCGATGGAAAGTCCCCCGACCATCGCGCCAGGGATCGAACCGATGCCGCCAAACACGGCGGCCACAAAGGCCTTCAATCCCGGCATCATGCCCATAAGCGGATCGATCGAGTTGAAGTAGATGCCGACCATCACCCCTGCGGCGCCCGCCAGCGCCGATCCCAGCAGGAAGGTAAATGAAATAGTACGGTCAACATTGATGCCCATGAGCTGAGCGGCCTCTTTATCATAAGAGACTGCGCGCATGGCTTTGCCCTGCTTGGTCTTTTTTACAATGAACTGCAACAAAATCATAAGCACGATCGAAACCAGCACTACAATGATCTGCTGGAACTTGATGACAACGCCACCAATCATATAGACCCGGGTGGGCAAAACTCCCGGCGGATAGGAGCGGGTTGCCGCCCCCACAAAATACATCAGCACATAGTCAAGAAAGAGCGACACCCCGATCGCCGTGATCAACACCGCGATACGCGACGAGTTACGCAAGGGCTTGTAGGCAATACGCTCAATGGTGACGCCGAGTATCATGCAGGCCACCATCGAGATGATGAGCGCCGCAATAAAGCCAAACCGCGAATGCCCAAAGCGCGTAAACGTCGTGACCGCAAAGCCCACGTAGGCGCCTATCATATAGACGTCGCCATGCGCGAAGTTGATCAGCTTCACGATGCCATAGACCATCGTGTAGCCTAAGGCGATCAGGGCGTAAATGCTCCCCTGGGAGAGTCCATTAACAATCTGTTGTAAAAAATTCTCCATGTGTGCGTAGTACCAGAGCCAGATGAAACTACATCTTCATCTGCTCAGCTGAAGCCTGCTGGCCGTTTTCCATCTTGATAACGACGGCAGACTTGATCACGTTGTGATCCTGGCCAACGCTGAACGTTCCCGTTGCACCGGTAAAGCTCGTGGTAGAAGCCAGCGCGTCAGCAATCTTGGTCGGATCGGTCGAGTTTGCGCGCGTGATGGCGTCAGCCACGTACTTGCCCATGTCATAACCCATGGCCACGAAGGCGTTGGGCTCTTCGCCGTTATTGAGAGCCTTATAAGCGGTAATGAAGTCCTGTACCGCAGAAGCCTGGTCAAGCGAAGAATAGTGGTTGGAGAAGTACACGTCGTTGACGTTTGTCGCACCAGCAATGCTTGCCAGGTCCGGCGAGTCAAAGCCATCGGCGCCGAGGATCGGCTGCTTGATGCCCAGCTCGCGTGCCTGCTTGATGATCAAGCCAGCCTCCTGGTAATAACCCGGAACAAACATGACGTCGAATTGCTTGGCTTTCATGCTGGTCAGCACGGCGCTGAAGTCCTTGTCGCCTGCGACATAAGAATCTTCACCGGCAATGGTGCCGCCATTGGCAGTAAATTGCGCCTTGAAGTTAGCAGCCAGGCCCTTGGCGTAATCGCTGGAGCTGTCCGCATAAATGACCGCCGTCTTGGCGTTAAGCTTCTGGCCCGCATAATTGGCCATGACCTTGCCCTGGAACGAATCCGTAAAGCAGGTGCGGAACACATACTGGCGTACCTGGTTTGTCTTTGCGTCAACAGTGATGTCATCGTCCGCCGTTGCTGACGAAGAGATGACGGGGATCTTGCTGCTCTGGGCTACAGGGATGACCGCGCGGAAGTTGCCGGAGGTCGCAGGACCCACGGAAAGCACGATGCCCTGTGATACAAGGGCCTCCTCGGCTGAGGTTGCTGTAGCCGCATCGGACTTGTTGTCCTTCTGGATGACATCGATCTGCTTGCCGAGGACGCCGCCGGCCTTGTTGACCTCATCGATGGCCATCTTAAAGCCCTTGAGTGAATCGCTGCCATAGGTGGCAACCGCTCCACTGAGCTCATAGTTGGCGCCGATTTTGATCGTGTCGCCGGTGCTGCCGGTTGTGCTACTGCCGTTGTCCTTTTTCAAAGAACAACCTGCCAGTGCGAGCGACAGAACCAGCACGAGGGCCAGCGCTACCGCTCCGAATTTCTTATACATGATCTTCTCTGCTCCTTTCAAGTAAAAAGATAGTGTATCAAGTGTACTACATGAAGTACCATTTATGCAGAGTTTTATGTGTCCCAGGGGGGAAGAACCAGGCGCGTTATTGGATAAAGGGCTGCGCCTGCGGCGACTTCGGCAAATTCAGAGGCCGTACGGGCCGCGGGCGCCAGGGCGATCGGGATGGTTGTCGCCAGCAGCGGCAGCTCCATGCACGCGGCGACTTCGCTCGCAAAGCGATACCCCTGCGCGACGGTTGAAAGGTCGGTCTCATCTGCCAGGTGGCTGTTGTTGATGACGCCGGTCAGCGTCAGGCGCGCTGTTGCCTCGATTTCGCGCGCCACGCCAACCGCGTCGCGTGCGGTCGTCGTGAGGTTGCGGTTGTGGTTGACCACGTAATACATTGCAAGCTCGCCCGTGTCTGCGGCCTGTTGCAGCCGGTCATGATAGACACCCAGCGCGGTGGCGCCAACGTCGTCGCCACCGGCATCGAAGATGACCGGGCCTGTGTGACTGAAGGCAGCCGCGACCTCCGGGGGCAGGGTCGGCGTGTCCAGCGTGGTGCCTGCAAAGGTTGGCGCAATCAGCTCGATCTGGTCTGTGGCAAGCTCCTCGCGATGATCCGAGCTGCGAAAGTAGGGGTTGACCACATCAAGGTCAACCAGCATGACCTGCTGGGAGGCGGCGGCCAGATCGATCGCCAGGTTAAGCGACAGGTTGGTCTTGCCCACACCGTAATGTCCGGCGATGATCGTGATGGGCTTTGTGATGAGGTCGGCTGCTTTCAGCAGGTTAAGAGACATGGGCGGCTTCCTTTCTGTCACTCTCAATCCTACCTGACCTGCGGGGGCGGGAACCGTTTTGTCATCTGCCGCGCAGAAGCGCCGGGGCGCCAGAATGCGGGCGCCGCTTTTTACGGGCCAGGCTGCTACAATAAAAATGCTGGGTTATTTGTCATCATTCGTCATGAGGGAGTCATTATGGTTTCTGTCACCCCGTCAATTCTTGTCACCAGTGTGCTCAACCCGAACATGCGGGTTTTCGATGTTGCCATGCGCACAGAATATGGGACAAGCTACAACTCGTATGTGGTGATAGGTTCGGAGAAAATCGCGCTTATTGAGGCGGCGCATGCGGACTTTCTCGACGTCTATTTTGCTCATCTGGACGAGGCGCTTGAGGGCCGGACGCCGGACTATCTGGTGCTGAACCACACCGAGCCTGATCACACCGGCACAGTCGCGGCGCTGCTAGAGCGCTACCCGGAGCTAAAGATCGTCATCAGCCGCTCCGGCGCGCTGTTTTTGAAAAGCATCGTTAACCGCGACGACCTCGACTGTCTGATCGTGAGTGACGGTGAAGTTCTTGATCTGGGCGAGCGGAGCCTGCAATTCATCTGCGCGCCCCTGCTGCACTGGCCCGACACGATGTTTACCTACTGCCCCGAGGAGCGGACGGTCTTTACCTGCGACTTTTTGGGCAGCCATTACTGCGAGCCGGATACCTTTGATGTAAAGATCACCTATCCCGCGGCCTACCTGAGCTCCGCAAAACACTACTTCGACAGCATCATGAGCCCGTTTTCGCCTGCCGTACGCTGCGGGCTGGATAAAGTGCGCGCGCTGGACGTGGACTATGTCTGTGTCAGCCATGGCCCAATTTTGACGCGCGGTTGCGAACTTGAGCGCCAGATTGCGCGCTACAGCAAGTGGGCGACTGAAACTGGAGCTGGGGCTGGGGCTGGGGCTGGGGCCACTGGCGGCAGCAGCTGTGTCCCTCTGCGTGTGCCCGTGTTTTTCTGCAGCGCCTACGGCAACACCGCGGCGCTGGCCGAACATATCGCTACAGGCATCCGCGCGGCGCTGGCTGGGGCCACCGTGGAACTCTACGACCTGATCGAGTACGACCTTGCCGAACTGCGCGCGTTGATGAACGCAAGCGACGCCTTTGCTTTGGGCACGCCGACTGTCAACCGCGACGCCCTGGGCGTGGTGTGGGAGCTGCTGGCGGGCATCGAGGGCATCAACTTTGCCAAGCGCCCGGTCGCCGTGTTTGGCAGCTACGGCTGGAGCGGCGAGGGGGTGCCCCATGTGGTCGAGCGCCTGGCCTCGATGAAGGCGGCGGTCTTTGAGCAGCAGCTGCGCGTGAAGTTTGTGCCAACCGCAGCCGACCTGGCAGCAGCCGAAGACTTTGGCCGCCAGTTTGCCGCGACGATTACAGCTGCGCCGTAAAAAGCTGCTTGAGGTTCATGACCACGTCGCTGCTGTCAGCGTTTACGCAGTAGGCCTCGTTAAGCGAAGACAGCTCTTTGAGTGTGTCGATGTCGTTGTTGTAGCCAATCGTATAGATGGGGATCTTCAGGCCGCTGACGATTCCTTTGATCTGGCTCATGCTCAGGCCTTCATTTTGCTGCCCGTCACTTAACAGGAAAACCCTGAGTTTGGCGTCAGAGAGACCCAGCTCTGACTGCTTTTTTACCAGCAGATTCATGGCCGCCACCAGCGCGCTGTTTGTGGCGGTATTGCCGCGCGCCTGCAGGTCGCCCACCGCGCCGCAGAATACGGAATGCTGCTCTGCCGTGAACTTATCGATGGGCAGGTCAACGGTGATATCGCCCGATGAACTAAAGCTGACAAGCCCTACATAGTAGTTCTCGTTGATGTAGTTTGCGCCGTTGAGCAGGGAGGCCTTGAGCTGATTGAGCGGCTCGCCCTCCATGCTGCCGCTGCGATCGATCACAAAGACCGACAGGACCGGTTTGCCCGCATCCTTGTTCTGCTTCCAGAAGTCAAGCGCGGTATAGAGCTCCGCGCCGGTATACTCGTTTTTGACCCCGGCGTAGCCGTCTGTGGGGTTAAAGCCAAGACTGGTGGCCTGCCGCTGGGCGGCGCTGGTTGTGCAGAAATCCGCAAATGCTTTCAGGGTTTGTTTTTGTTCGGGGGTTGCTTTGTCAAAAGCGTAGAGTGGGCTGTTGTGCAGGACGCCACAGGGCGTAAAGACCCAGTCTTTCAGGGAGGGGTCAGACTTCCAGGCCTGATACTCGGTGATGATCGCGTCTGCCAGGCCCTTGCTCGCCACCTGGACCATCTCTGCCGTGGTGGGGCTTACCGGCGGGACCTTGTCGGCGAACTGCTGCATTTGGGTCTGCGCCTTCTCGCTGAACGGGTTGGCGGGGTCAAAGGCGCGCAGCTCCTGGGTCATGATGTTAAGCCCCGTGCTGCTGACGTTGGGGTCGGTGTGGGCCAGCTTTAAGTCGCCGGCCAGGACGGCCTTGACCACCTTGTCGATCGTGACCGGCTGCCCGTACTTTTTGACGTAGGTTTGATAGACGCTCTTCTTCATGAGGATGCCGGCCTCATTGCCGGTCAGCTTCTGCGAGATGGTGTCAAGAGTCACGCCTTTTGATTGGAGCATGGCGGCCCAAAGCTCATTGGCGGGGCTGTAGGCGCCGGGTACATATTTGCCGCCGGTAATGTAGCCCAGGGCTGAGCCGGATGCGATCGGGCGGACCGACACGGACCGGTCGCTGTTGGCCTTGTTAAACGCCTTTGCCTCGATGTCAAGCCAGCCGCTGCCGTCCGCACTGGATTTCTCGGTCGAAGAAAATATCTCGATGTTGTTACTGCTCGTGCCCTTAACGCTTAAGGGATACTTTTGGTTGATGTCTGGCAGCTCATCGATCGAGCCGCTTGAGCCGACCCAACTGTTATCGGGCTGGTGACTGACCGTTTTGGTCTTGACCTTGCTTTTGACCAGCGCGTCAAGTTTTTCCTGCGCTTGTTTTTGCGTCAGATTGTCCTCTGAGGTCCCCGCGCAACCAACCAGCGCTACAACCAGAATCACGGCAAGCGCTATCAAAGAAACACGTTTCATGCTGTTTTCTCCTCTTCAACAGAAGTGTTTTGTTGTTGGTTGCCCTCCCCCTCAGCGGAGGCGTTCTGGGCAACCATGCCTCGCAGTACTTTCAGCCACGACTCAAGCTCCACGGAGCCGCCGCCGCTGGTGTCACCGCTGATAAGATCGGCAACATGGTTGAGCGCCTCTTTGCTTTCATCAAGCAGCTTCTGATTTTTTGCCTCCTGGGCCTGGATCAGTTTTTTGAGCTCGTCATAGTGAGCGCTGTTCGGTTGGTCGCTTTGATCGCAGGCGATGCCGCGTACAATCACGGCCCGCAGGTTGGTGCAGATGACTTTTTCGACCGACTGGAGCAAGTCGACCACGCTCGACCACTCAATCTCCGTCTTGCTGATCCGCAGGATCTCATCCAGCTGCGTTTTACGGCGCTCCATGCTGTCCAGCTGTTCCAGGCAACTGTCCAGATCCATCGTCAGGAGGGGGTGAAGTTTCTTCAGGCGCTCAAGCTCGCTGCGGATCGCCTCCGGCGTCTCTTTGCCCTCGGCCAGCAGCGCGGTGCGCCGGCCCTCGGAGAGGCGGTCGGCCTGTTGCCGGATGAGCGGCACAGCGCCCAGGATAGCGGTGACTCCGCCTGCTCCCATAAGGACGGCGCAGGGGATCGGGGCGGCGTTTGCCGCGATGATGCCCAGGTTGACGATGAGGGCAACCCGGAAGATGCTTGTCGCAGCAAGCCCCAGGCCGCCGACCACCAGAACGCTCAGCCCGCCGGTCAGGAGGCCTTTGCCTTTAGTGCGCGTGCGCATGGGGAGCGCCTCCTCTGTTGCGCCCGCTTATGTGCGTATGTGCCCGCACCGGTTTCACCTTACGCGCAGACTTTACCGGGCGGTTTCGAGCAGCTTGGCCTTGAGCTCGCCTTCGATGGCCTGAAGCCTGACTTCTGCTGCCTGGCGCTTCTCGTGGCCCTCTTTTTGGATCGCCAGCACTTCATCGAGCGTAGTCATGAGGTCCTGGTTGGTCTGCTCTAAGGTCTCTACTTCAACGATGCCGCGCTCTGAGGCTTTGGCGGCCTCAATGGACCCGGCCTTGAGCTGGGCCGAATTGCGCTTGAGCAGCTCGTTAGTGGTTTCATCGACTTCTGCCTGCGTCTTTTCTGCCTCGGCCTGGTTGAAGAGGCTCTTTGCAAGAACCAGTTGCTGCTTCCACAGCGGGATCGTGTTATTGATGGTGCTGTCGATCTTGTTGACCATGGCGTTGTCCGCGCCCTGGATCAGCCTGATCTGGGGCGCTGTCTGGATGGAGATCGTGCGGGTCAGCTGCAGGTCATACAGCCGCTTCTCGAACAGATTGATCGCCTCGCTGAGCCGGTAGGATTTCTCCGCGTCTGCCGCCTCTCCACTTTCCTGTGCGGTTGCCTGGAGCGTGGCAAGATCTGCACGGCCCTTTTCCAGCGCCTGATTGCCCGCCAGGATGTAGAGCGTCAGGTCCTGGTAGTACTTCAGGTTCTCGTCATACATGGTGTCAAGCATCGTGACGTCTGCCTTAAGCTCCATCTCGTGCCCTTTGAGTTTCTCGACCACCTTGTCAACGCTTGATTCGATGGCGGTATAGCGTGCCTGAATCTTCGCGATGCTGGCGCCCGCCTTGCGAAAGAGGCCCATGATGCCCTTGGAGTCGTTGGGGTTAAAGCCCTTGAGGTCTACCATCAAGTTGGTGATCAGGCCGCCGACCTCCCCCATGTCCTTGCCGCGGACCCGGCCCAGGGCAGACTCCGTAAACGTGGACATACGCTGTTGCGCAGCGCTGCCGTAAGCCTGGATGCTGTTGATATCAAAAGTGAGCCCCTGTGCGCGCTGGTCGACCAGCGCCTGCTGCTCTGGATTGAGGTCAGACCTGCTGCCGATCTTTGCCAGGTCGGTAGTTCCCGGCGCTGCTGGCGCTGCTGGCTGGGGTTCCAACTGGGGTGTTTCTTCTTGTGGTATGTCCATGATCGTACTCATAGTTTTGTGGCTCCTTCCAGGAACTTGCTGGCAGCGCTCCCCTGACGCATCAGACGGGTGATTTCTCCCGACGTTTCACTGCACTTGTATCATACACGAGTTGGGGGATCAAACGCCCCGTCTCGCGCTTTTCCACAAGAGCGTTAACCAGCAAGCCTGCCCCCGCCCGATCACTGCGAGGGTGCTGCACTATCAACCTCGTTCTCCTCAGACAGAATACCCTGCACGCCGTCGATAAGGGGTTTCAAGGATTGATATTGCTCCGGGACATCCTCGGCAGCCTTATAAACGGCAACACCCATCGGCTTGTTATAGTCCCGCACAGCAAACTCCACGGTCGATTTGCTGGCCTTCTTGCAGAGCAAGAGTCCAATCGAGCCGTTCTCATCCGGCATCTTCTCCAGCTCGTCCAAAGCAGAAAGATAGAACGAAAGTTGCCCGAGATAGGAAGGTTTGAAGCCGCCACTCTTAAGCTCCAACGCGACCAGACAACGCAGGTCTCGACTGTACAGCAAGATGTCAATGAAGTATTCCTGCTCATCAAAAATCACTCGATGATTCTCACCGACAAAAGTAAAGCCTCGGCCCATGCTCATGATGAACTTCGTGATATTGCGTACGATTTCATGACTTACAACACGTTCGTCGATAAGCTCCGGATCAGTTTCATCCTCAATGTTGATGAAGTCCAGCAGATACTCATCCTTAAATGAACGCACCGCCCTTGCCGCAGTGTGCTCATCAGGCAGCGTCAGAGTGAAGTTGTTTGGCAGGCCGCCGCTGTGCTGATAATCCCTTGCGCGCATATGAGACTTGAGCGCCTCGACCGACCAGAACTCAGCGGCACAACGCTTGATGTAGTACCAGCGCTCATCGAGGTCTTTGCACTTTGCGATAATCTGACGGTGATGAGTAAATCCCACCCGCAGAAATGCTGCGAAGTCCTCTGACTCAACTGCGTTTGCAATAGCAGGCCCGGTTGGACCATTTGCGCTTTCTAAATCGGCAGTTAGCAACTGCCGATTTGTTCCAAGCGGTAATTCGTCCGTTGCCAACGGACGAATTACGTCACTCCACTCCTCATAAAACAACCTCATGCTTTTCATGCTCGTCGGCGAAAACCCGCGTAGCCCCGGCAGTTCCGTCTGGAGTTGTTGCGATATGGCCTCAATGGCACCACTTCCCCATTTTCCAGAACGTGTATTGACAGAAATGTATCCGCCAACGCTGAAATACAAGTTCAGCTGCTCTGCATTTGCGGCGCTTGCTGCCCGGTACCTGCTTTGCAGCACCGCGTTCTTGATTCTTACAACAGCATCCCGGTAGGTTTCGATCTTCTCGCTCATGGGGTCCTCCTTAGGTTCATCGGGTGAAATAACAAGGACACTTTCCGCCAGCGAGTGACGAAACAGGGCGCTGAGCTGCGGTGACCTGATGGGAATGTCGCTGATTTCCAGTATAACAGAGAGTACGGACAGACGTGCGTTTTTTTACTGATTTCTGGTTGAGCTTAATATCACGCTTCCCGATGCGGATAATCTGCCCTTTCTGGAAGTGGCGCACCTCTGCCTCTGCCCGCTGGTCACCGGCAACTTGAAGCACTTTCCCAATGAGCCCTCCGTCGTCCTGTCCCCCGCCGGGTTCTATCACACGCTGCGCAGCTGCTAAGCAGGGCTTATAGTCGCCAGCTCGGAATTCTTCGCGTGAGCTTAGCGCGTTATCCAGAGACGCTGGTTATAGTGGTCAACCCAGAGGAGCTAAATGTGCCAAGCAAAATGAGGACAAGCCAGATAACCACACCGATGATCGCCCCTATTAACGCAGATTTTGCTGGGCCGGGTCGCTTCCTATACCAGACGAAATAGAGGAGCATGCCAATAAGAGGAAAGAAAAACCCCAGAGCGCCAAAACCGAAACTTCTCCCGGTATCTTCTGGCCCTGTTTTCGCACCGCAACCAGAACAGCACACCGCCTCTTCAGGAAGCTGCGTCCCACACTGTTGACAAAAACTCATATCATCTCCTTTACCGCAAGGCCCAATCGCGAGCAGACAACATTAGTGTACTGGCTGTTATTATAACGAACATTACCTGACGAAAAGATACCGGCATATGCTCCGCTTGAAGTATTGCGCCGGGCCGGAATGAGTTGTTGGTTAGTCATTGCAGCAGGGCTCACGCAATGATCCGGAGGCCTTCGCTTTCGTACGCACGGAGTTTTTTGTCTGCGCTCAAAAAGGTCAGGTCGTTGGTGAGCGCCTCCCAGACGAGCAGATGATCGAAAGGGTCGCTGTGGAGCCGGGGCAGCTGATAACTCTGCGCCCAGATGCCCGGAAAGACATCAAGACAGTCAAAAGGCTCCTCATCAAGGGCCGCCATCACATCATCAGGAGTAACCCCGTGCAGATTAAGCTTTCCAATCGAGTATTTGATAGCGATCTCCCACAAGCTAATAGGTGAATAATAAATATCAACATCATTATTCAGCAAAACTTTGTGCGTTTCCGCCGAGAGCTTCTCCGGCTCCAGCAGCATCCAGAGAATCGTGTGGGTGTCCAGAAGATAGCCCATTAGACAACCGGCTCTTCACCGATCAGTTCTTCAGCCGTCATCGCCCAGTCATCAGCAAACTCCACCGACCCTCTGCCCTGCAGAACTCCCAGCTTGCGCGGCTTGCGATTGAGTTTCGACCAGTCATCAAAGGGGATGATGACGGCGATCGGTTCACGCTTTTTCCCGTACGACACCGTGACTGATTCACCTGTACGCACTTTTTTCATCACCTGCGAAAACTGAGTCTTCGCCTCTGCCAATGGCAAGGTCAACATAAAGGGAACCATCCTTTCAAGATAACCTCATCATAGCATACTTGACCAACTTGACCAAGTACATTCTAATTCATCCATTGATAATGGATGAATTCTATTCGTTGCTAACGAGCAATATTGATTCCGACTAGCATCTAGAGGGAATATGGTATACCAGGCAGGGTGCAAACAGTATCTTAAAGATGGTGCAAATGGTATACCAGGCAGAGGCTACCAATACTTTTCACAGTGAACTAACTTCTTAACTCGCGAAGAGACGAGCGGGCAAAGACAGTCAGGAGGCGGTCGCAAGCTCGTTGTCGATCGCCTGACGTACGAACTCTGAACGTGAGACGCCGCGCCTGGCAGCAGACTCTTGTATAGCCGCAATGCGCGAGGCGGGCACTTTGATGGTCAACGGCTTTAGTTCCTCATCGCAAATCTTAGGTCGGCCCTGAACTATTCTACCGAACTCCATCCCTTCCCAGGACTCGCTCTCGTACTCAGCGGCCCGTTCATCAAGCTGTGCATCGGTAACGCCGAACTTCTTATGCAATTCATCGTTTTTCATGGCTTTTCCTCCGGTCAAACTGAAGCTCTCTTTTCGCGTTTTCCGCAGGCGGCGTCATTGCATGATAAATCAACCAGTCCCCCTCAGTGTCCCTCAGGGCAACAAGTTCCAAGAGTCTGCCTTTCCCGTCTACTCCAATAGCCAGACACTCACTGGGGTTCTTGTTGATCCTGGGCCGAGACCTCATGCAATTCTTCCACGCTACCATTGCATCATTCTTTGAGATATTTGGATGTCGCTGTGGAACCCTGTCATCCACAAAAACCTTATCCATGCCACCTCTTTTATCATACTTAAAGATAATACATAAATATATTACTTCATATACGCTGATCTGTCAACCGTCAAAATCCTCCGCCAGAAAGGAAGGATGGCGCGCCGGGTCCCCGCGCGCTACGCATGA
Source organism: Coriobacteriia bacterium (assembly GCA_009781115.1). Taxonomy (GTDB): domain Bacteria; phylum Actinomycetota; class Coriobacteriia; order WRKU01; family WQUG01; genus WQUG01. The sequence continues at coordinate 3,274 of WQYT01000015.1, read as the reverse complement.
GCCCGGGCTCATTGCCCAGTACCGGAAGGAGACAGTCTCCCTGTCACAGTTGTTCCTCTGATACAGTTTGTAGCAGCTCACTCCCACAGCGCGGCAAGGTACTCCGCCGGGCTGAGTATCCACTCCCTCTGCGGAAAGTGCTTTTTATTGCCTGTTACCAACGGGCAAAGGCAGAGCTCTGCTACTTCATAGAACGGGCGATCTGATTCATCAGAAAAGTCAAGAGTGGAGCGAGGAGGATCAACGTCGAAGCCATACCTTGTGATCATTTCAAACAGGAGCTCTTTCTCGCGAGTATCAAAATTGAACTGTGGCCTTGAAAGTACCTCGCGGTACTCAGCCATCATGCGGGTGTCGTAACAAAGGCGCAATAAGCCATCAAGCACCATCCCAACCAGTTCAGTGGGAGGGGAATTATGCTTTGTGATATTCCCTGATACCAGAACATTGGTATCCAGAACAACCAGGCGTGGTGCTCCCATATCAGGCGCTCTGCTGTGCGCGCCTTTCTGCACGCGACTCAGCGATGATCGCATCTATTTCGTCCATACTCAAGTTGCCTGTGCCATTTGCTTCGGACTGCGCGCGGATGGAATACCATGCCGCCTTTGCGCGAGCGCTGCGGATCCTGAGGAGCGTCTCTTCCAGGTCTTCGGGATCAGTAGGGATCACAACCGCCCGGGGCTTACCGTTATTGGTCAGTACGATCTCCTGCTGAGAATCCAGGGTTTCCCACAGTTCTTTTGTGTTGGTGCGCAATTCACGCGTTGTCATGAATACCATAGTGTGCTCCTTATCGTGTGCTTATAGTATATACGATAACGGCACACTGCTGCCATCCAGAAGCGACACGACACTTTGCGCGACGATCCAAAGCCCTTCGCTCTTGTAGGCGCGAAGTTACAGGGCAGAGATGTGAGGGACAGGGCGTGAGAGCGGGTTAGATAAAGGGGGCCAGATAGAGAGGGAGGCTCAGAATTGGGCCGCTCTCTCCGATGTTTTTGGTTGAGAGCCGGATCGCCTGGGTCACCTGGTAGTTATCGAGTATGGCGCGCAGTGATTTCGACTTGGTGTTCTCCGCTGATTTGACCTCAACTGCAGTTGCGGCGCCGCGGTAGCGGATGAAGAAGTCTATCTCGATCTGGTGGCGATACTCAAAGTAGTAGAGCTTGCGCCCGGCCTTGTTAAAGACATCGGCGATGATGTTCTCGTAAATTGCCCCTTTGTAGATGCCGAGGTTTCCGTCAATGATGTCAGCGGCAGAGCCTTCCTCAAGCATCGACACCAAAAGGCCGGTGTCACTTAAGTAGACTTTGAACGCCGCCTCATCGGCATTGCCCTCCAGGGGGAGTTCCGGACGTTTAAGATTGTGACAGATCGTGATGATGCCTGCGTCCAGCAGCCACATCAGGCTGCCGGCGAACTTGCGGGAGCTCCCGTTTTTCTCGACTACGCTGTACTGAAACTTCTTGTAGTCTTTGGCAAGCTGGCGCGGAACCGAGCGAAAGCACGCGCGCGCCTTGGCCTTCTCGGCGTCCTTCGCATATTTTGCAATGTCGTCAAGGTAGTCATTGACGACCCCTTTTTGCAGCCGCAGCGCCTCGTTGAAGTCGTGGTGTGCGGTGAAGGCGGATACAACGGCGGGCATCCCTCCGATGACAATATACTCTTTGAATAACTGGAGCATATAATCGTGCGTTGCCTGAGGGATCGGGGTACGTTGCTGATAGTGCGCAAGCAGGTCTGTGAGCGCCGCGTGCGAAACCCCGCTCGCCCAGCAGAACTCCTCGAAATCCAGCGAGTGCATCTCAAGCTGATCGGTGTAGCCGACAGGAAACGAGGAGACCTCCGCGTAGTTGATCCCGAGCAGCGAGCCGGATGCTATGACATCAAGACGACCATCCTGAACCAGGAATTTCAGAGCCGTGCGCGCCTGGGGACAACTCTGTATCTCGTCGAGAAACAGCAGCGTATGGCCGCCGGGGATGATCGTCGCGCCGGGGATGCGCAGAGTGAGCTGCTTGATGATCGTTGTGGCGTCGAGGTCGCCTTCAAAGATTGCTTTGAGCGAGGGGGTCTCCTCGAAGTTGATGGGGATGTAGGAACGGTAATTTTGCCGCGCGAAGTGATCGATGCTGAAGGTTTTGCCCACTTGCCGCGCGCCTTTTACCACTAGGGCCTTGTGATCGAGCCGGGTTTTCCAGGCGAGAAGCTGGGCGTCTATTTTGCGGCTGAGCATGGGTGATGGCCTCCTCTGGCTTAATGTGCGTGGCATGTTGCTATTGTAGCAGGTCAGAGAGGTGTGTGCAGATTATTACGCCGAATGTTGTTATGCTGGTGCAGATTTTTACAGCGAATATTATGCGCGTTGTGCAGATTTATTGGCCGAATATTGAGCTGACGACCGGAGGAGGGGCGCCGGGGGGCTCGCCCAGCTCGCCCTTGGCTCCGCTGAGAAGGCTCCACCGGAGCCTTCTCCAGGCGCTCCGCAACCCCTACGCACGAATGGGGGCTACTCTTCGTTGAACTCCTCGTCGAGTAACGCGTCGGCTTCGTCTGCTTCGGGCTCTTCGAGTTCCAGGCCTTCGACGGCGAGGGCTTCCTGGCCCTCGGGAGCTTTCGCCGCCCGTGCAGCTTTCGCCTTCTTCTTGCCGCTGCTCACGCGGGCGATGGCGCTCACGCGGTCGGTCTCGCCGACGTTCATGACCTTGACGCCCTGGGTCGAGCGGCCCAGCTTGCTGATGTCGTCGGACTTGACGCGGATGACCACGCCTTCCTCGCTGACCAGCATGAGCTCGTGGCCGGGGCCGACAATCTTCATGCCGGCAAGCAGGCCCTTCTTAGGCGTGACCACGATGGTCTTGACGCCCTGACCACCGCGGTGATGCTTCGGGTAGTCGTCAATGGGCGTACGCTTGCCGTAGCCACGCTCGGTTACCACGAAGAGCTCGGAGCCTTTCGGCGCGATCTCCATGCCGAGGACTGCCTCGCCCTCGCTCTCTTTGATGTTCATGCCCTTGACGCCCTGGGTGTCGCGCCCCATGGGCCGGGCCTCGTCCTCGTCCCACAGTATCGCCTTGCCCACCGTGCTCACCATGATGACTTTCTGGCCCTCATGCACGCGACGTACCGAGATCAGCGCATCGTCGTCGCGCATCTTGATCGCGATGATACCGTCGCGCCGGCCGTTCTTGTAGGCGTCCATGGCGGTCTTTTTCACCATGCCGGCGCGCGTGGCGAACAGCAGGTACTCGTTGTCCGGGAAGGTCTTCGT
>WQYT01000014.1 GCA_009781115.1 Coriobacteriia bacterium | reverse complement strand
TCTGCCCCGCTGCCCCCGCTGCCCCCGCTGCCCCCGCTGCCCCCGCTGCGGCGCACATACAAATCGAGCGCCTCATCCAGGTTGTTCTGGAAGCGGCGCTCAAACGTTGCCCGGTTTTTGCCTTTCAGCCCGAGCTCATGATAGGAGATAAAACAGACGCGCTCGGTCATGATGATAAACCCCGCGTCGTCAGCCCAAAAAGAGTTCGCTCTCCGGGCTTTCGGATTGTGCCGCCTCATCTGCCTCGTCAGCGGGCTGGACGCTGCTGTTGGCCTCACCCAGGCCATCGGGCAGGACGTCGCCGGAGGCGATCTCGTCCATGGCAAGAGAGAGCGGCTTAGCGCTCGTTAACTTTGCAATTTCGCTTGTGGCCATGGCCTGCAGGGCCTGGTCACGCACGCCGTGGATCATGTCATTGATCTGGCGGGCGCGCTTTGAAGACAGGATACAGAGCGTGAATTTGCTATCGACCTGATCAAGCAGCTGGTCGATCTCTGGCTGGGATACGGACATGTATTACTCCTTTAGACGATGCGCGACAAGTATATCGTTAATACGCGCGACCGTCTCATCTACGGTAACGTTTACAAGTATATGATTATACACACTCTCATGGGCCATTTCATCTGCGGCTGCCGCCAGCCGTCGCTCGATCTCTGCAGGGTCTTCAGTTCCCCGCTGCGTCAGACGCGCGCGCAGCGCCTCAAGCGACGGCGGTTTCAGGAAGATCAGGACGGCCTCCGGCATGCGCTCACGCACCTGCAGCGCGCCCTGCACGTCGATATCCAGCAGGCAGTCAACGCCTGCCGCCACCTGCTCCGCAACAGGAGCGCGCGGGGTCCCGTAGTACTGGTCAAACACCCGCGCCCACTCCAGCAGGCCGTCGGTTGCAATAAGCTCTTCAAAGCGCTTGCGCGAGACAAAGTGGTAGTCACGCCCGTCGGCCTCACCGGCGCGCGGCGCGCGCGTCGTGGCAGATACCGAGAACCAGAGTTCTGGATTGCGCCCGCACAGCGCCGCCAGGACAGTCCCCTTGCCGGTGCCCGACGGGCCGGAGAAGACGTAGAGATGCCCGCGGCGGGCAGCTGAGGCTGAAGCTGGAACTGAGACCGAGGCCGCCACTTAGCCGAGCAGAGCCTTAATCAGCGCGTCATACTGGCGCGTTCCCAGCCCCTGGACACGGCGACTCAGAGAAATCCCTGCGGTATCCATCAGCTTTTCTGCCCGGGCCTTGCCGTAGCCGGGCAAGGCTTCGATCAGCGCAGAAACTTTCATGCGCTGGATTGCTGGCTCGTCTGCGCGCTTGAGGACCTCCGCCAAAGAGAGATTTCCGCTTTTCAGGTCAGCTCTGACCTTAGCGCGCGCCTGACGTACCTGTGCCGCAAGCTCAAGATTTTCCCGACGTTGTTCTATGGAAAGTTGTGGCAGCGCCATGGCTCCTCCTCACTCAGATTGACCAAAGGATGATACGCCCCTCACGCTTTTATTCTACGATAAGATACTCGCGTATGGCAAAAAGCCAGGCGCCTATGGCCTCAGAAAGTTCACGGGCGGTCTCGAAACGCCGGGGAGTATCGATGCGGCGGCGCACCGTGAGCGTCAGTTCCTGACCGTACAGCTCCGGGCCGTCGTAGTCGAGCAGGTGAGCCTCGACGCTTGCCTGCGGCTGGGCAAAGCCGGGGGTCTGGACGTGGCCGATGAACAGGCCCGCGGGATATGAGCGCGTGGCGGTCGGGGGGGCAGCCGTGACGGGAGCGGCGGGGACGGGGGCTGCAATGGTGGCTGTGGCCGCATAAATCCCCGGCGCGAAGCAGAGCGGGTCACAGGCGGGCGCAAGCCGCAGGTTAGCGGTGGGGTAGCCGAGGGCGCGCCCCTGGCCGTTGCCGCGCACCACTGTTCCGCGCAAGTCCAGCGGATGCCCCAGAAGTTCGTAGGCGGCCTCAAGTTGGCCCTCAGCCATCAGCGCGCGGACGGTCGTGGCAGAGATCGCCGCCCCGTCTGTGGCTCTTGCCAGTGGCGCCGCGGTTACCGGACAGTCGAGCAGGCGGGCCAGAAGCTCCACATCGCCCTGGGCGCCTGCGCCAAAGCGGAAGTTTTCCCCCACAAACAGATGAGTCGGGGTGACCCGACTGGGCAGTGCCTGCGTGGCAAAAAACTCCGGCGAGGCCTGCGCCAGCGCCGGGCTGAAATCGATCACCTCGACCTGGTCTGCCCCATAATGCTTGAGCAGTTTGATACGCTGGGTGACATCGGTGAGTAATGCGGGCGCTTTTGAGGGACAGATCGTCTGTTCCGGCAGCGGATCAAAGCACAGCACGCACAGCTTTTGCCCTGCGCGCCCCGCGGCTTCGCGCGCAGCCGCAAGCAGAGCCTGATGCCCCCGGTGCACGCCATCAAAGACGCCGAGCGCCACCACAGAGGCAGCGCGGCGCGGGCCGGCAACCCGGTATGGCAGGGCCTGGCGGGGGTAGGCGTCTGTCGGCCAGGCGTGCTCAAGAATTGCGCGCTCGCAGAACAGGTCGGCGAGCGCCAGAGGGTCGCCGCCCGCGTCTGCGGCGTGCAGGTACTGTTCGATCTCTTCGAGCGCATGCGCGTTGTCCAGGCGCAGCGTGCCGCTTTGCGTGCGCCGCAGCCCACTCAGGTACGCGTGCGTACCCGCCGCCCGGCCAATGTCGCGCGCCAGGGCCCGGATGTAGGTCCCTTTCGAAACACAGAAGTCAACGGTCCAGGTCTGCGTCGCGGGGTCGCAGGCCAGCAGCCGCGCCTCAAAGACCTCGATCTGTCGCGGCGCAACTTCAAGCTCACGTCCCTTGCGGGCCGCCTCATAGGCTTTGACGCCGCCAACTTTTATGGCGCTGAATTGCGGGGGCTGCTGCTCCTGGACGCCAATAAAGGTATCGAGAAGCGCCTGAGCGCGCGCTGGGTCGAATAACTCAGATGACACGTCTGAACGTGCGATGACCTCGCCCTCACGGTCATCGGTCGTGGTCTGGGCGCCAAAACGGATAGTAGCCTCGTAGCGCTTGTCTGCGCCGTGCAGGGTTTCAGAGAGTTTGGTCGCCGGGCCAAAGAGGACCACCAGAAGCCCGGTCGCTTCAGGGTCAAGAGTTCCGGCATGTCCAATGCGTCCCTCGCCCGTCAGGCGCCGCAGGCGGGCAATGACCCCATGGCTGCTGATACCAGCAGGCTTGTCAACCAGCAACACCCCCGAAAGCGCCGTAGCGCCGCGCCGCGCCTTAGTCACGCTGTGGGTCCCATGGGCAAAAGCGGCAGCAGGGCGGCGAGCATGTCGGCGCAGGAGGCAGTCTTATCGGGCCAGGTGATGCCGGCCGCGGCAAAGTGCCCTCCCCCGCCAAAATGCGCCGCGACCGCAGAGACGTCAAAGGCTCCGCCGCTGCGCAGCGACACGCGCCCGCCGCGCGAGCCCTCAACCAGCAGCACGGCGGCCTGGGTCCCCGCCACGACCCGGATCAGGTCAACCAGGTTCTCCGTCCAGTCAGAACTGACCTTCAGGCGCTCAAGGTCCTCGCTGCGATACCAGGAAGCTACCACTGCGCCCTCATTTTCCAGGGTGATGCGGCTTAAAATGAGCTCATCAAGCTTCAACGCCGCCAAGGGCTTGGTCCCAAAAAGACGGTCGGCGATCGCGGCAGGATCGGCCCCCGCCCCCACCATGGCGGCGGCGTCAGCCAGCACCTGATCGTCGGTATTGCTGAAGGCAAACCGGCCCGTGTCACTGACCAGCGCCACGTAGGCGGCCCTTGCCGCCGCCGCGCTGCGCTCCAGCCCCAGTTCTGGCAAAAGTCCCCAGATGAGCTGTCCGGTCGCCGCGGCATCGGTCGCGACTATCGTCAGCTCCGTATAGGGATTGCGCTGCGGATGATGGTCAATAAGCACCCGGGTCTTTGCCGCTTTGCAGAATGCTCCGGCTTCCCCCAGGCGCGCGAAGTCCGGCGTATCAAGCGCAATAAACAGGTCAAATACCGTCGAAGCGTCCAGGTGTGACGGGATGACAAAGCTGGTCGTCTGGGGCAAAAAGCGATACGCCTGTGGCACGCCCACGTTATCTGCCAGGAGCGCGGTGGCCTGGTAGCCAGCCGCCGTCAGCGCGCTGTAAAGTACTGCTACCGACCCGATGGCGTCGCCATCAGGACGCGTGTGGGCGCAAAGCGCGATACGCGCCTCAGGGGGAAGCCCTTCAAGCAGGCCGCGCAGCGCGGAGGTGGCGGCGACAGTGTCTGCGCGGGTAAGCGAGGCAAGCATCAGGCGTCCCCGCCTTGGGCGACGCCGGCGTCGGCGTCGGGTGCTGCTGGATTGCCGCGTCGCTGCTGGGCCGCTCCTCGCAATGACAAATCTATGGCGGCTGCAGTGTCGATGCTCTTATCGATCTCAAAGCGCAGCTCAGGTGTGTACTTCCAGCCCAGGACGCGGCCCAGGAGGCTCTGGATGCGCCCGTGCGCGCTGTGCAGCCCGTCCAGCACTTCGGTATAGCGCGCAGGGTCACAGCTGATATAGACGCGCGCAGAACGCGTGTCGGGCGCCGTGTCAACGCTGGTGATCGTCACAAGCTCCAGGCGCGGGTCGCTTATCTCCTGGCTCAGTATCGTGGCGAGCAGCTCGCGCAGGCGCTCATTGTTCTTGCGGCTGAAGATCTGTTGGGGATCACGTGGCATACTTCCACCTTACCTTAACTTTCGCGCGCGACCTCGATTACCACGAAGCCCTCGATGATATCGCCGACCTTCAGGTCCTGGTAGCCTTCGACGCCCACGCCGCACTCGTAGCCGGAGCGCACGCTCTTCACGTCCTCTTTGAAGCGGCGCAGCGACCCGATCACACCCTCAAAGATCACGGTGCCATCGCGCACCACGCGCACCTGGTCGTCGCGGTGGATCTCGCCTTCCTGCACGTAAGAGCCCGCGATCACGCCGGCCTTGGGCACGCGGAAGAGGTCACGGACCTCGACCTGGGCGGTCTCCTGCTCTTTGAACTCAGGCGCCAGCAGGCCCACGCGCGCGGCGTTGATCTCTTCGATCGCCTGATAGATGACGCTGTAGAGGCGCACGTCAACGTGCTCTTCTGCCGCCGCAAGCTTTGCCTTGGGCGTCGAACGCACGTTAAAGCCGATGATGATGGCGTTGCTGGCCGCCGCCAGGGCGACGTCGGTCTCGGTGATCGCGCCCACAGCCGCGTGCACGACCGTGATGCGTACTTCTGTCTGGTCCATCTTCTCAAAGGCGTCGCGCAGGGCCTCAATCGAGCCCTGGACGTCGGTCTTCAGAATCAAGTTGAGCTCTTTAAGCTCGCCTGCCTCGATCGTCTCAAACAGGTTTTCGAGCGAGATATGGCTGCGCGCGCTTTCCTGGGCGCGCAGGCGTTGCTTCATCGCGCGCTCATCGGCCAGGGCACGCCCGGCGCGCTCGTCGGTAAACACGCAGAACTCATCGCCGGAGGCCGGCACGGTCTGAAGCCCGATGATCTCTGCCGGATCTGAGGGCCCCGCCGTCTTGACCTGGCGCCCCTTGTCATCAAGCAGGGCGCGCACATGGCCAAAGGCCGTGCCCGCCACCAGCGTGTCGCCCACGCGCAGGGTGCCGCGCTGCACCAGCACCGTGGCAACCGGGCCGCGGCCCTTGTCGAGCTTGGCCTCGATGACCGTACCAAACGCCGGGGCATCCGGATTGGCCTTCAGCTCAAGTATGTCTGCCTGGAGCAACACCATCTCAAGCAGGTCATCGATGCCGATGCGCTTCTTGGCGCTGATGTTGACAAAAATGTTCTTGCCGCCCCACTCCTCCGGGATGACCTCGTATTCAGTCAGCATCTGGCGCACGGTATCGGGGTTGGCGTTGTCCTTGTCGATCTTGTTGACCGCGACCACGATGGGTACATCAGCCGCCTTGGCGTGATTGATGGCCTCGATGGTCTGCGGCATGACGCCGTCGTCAGCCGCTACCACTAAGATGACGATGTCGGTGATGTTGGCGCCGCGGGCACGCATGGCCGTAAAGGCCTCGTGGCCCGGCGTGTCAATGAAGGTGATCTTGCGCCCGTTTTTCTCGACCACAGAAGCGCCGATGTGCTGCGTGATGCCGCCGGCCTCCGCCTCTGCCACGCCGGTCTCCCGGATGGCGTCAAGCAGGGAGGTCTTGCCGTGGTCAACGTGTCCCATGACCGTCACAACCGGGCTGCGCGGGAGCAAATCTTCCGGCGCGTCTTCGAAGGTCCAGGTCATCTCGGCCTCAGGGTCGCGGATCTCGATCTCGCGGCCCAGGTCGTCAGCCAAAAGCTCGATGAGCTCATTGGTGAGCGGTTGATTGACCGTCAGCGGCGTGCCCAACATGAAGAGCGTCTTGATCAGGTCGTTGCTGGAGGCGCCGACCGCTGCCGCAAAATCGCCCACCGTGACGCCTTCTTCAACCACAACCAGTCCGCCCGACGCCTCTTCTGCCGCGTCTGAGCCCTTCTTCTTTTTGGACTTGGCGCCAGCTACGGGCTGTTCCTTGCCTCCGTCGCCGGCCTCCGCGCGCTCCTTCTCTTTCTTCTTCTTTTTGGCCTGATTTTCACGCTGAGCAGCCTCTATCTCGGCCCGCATCTGCGCGAGTACCTTCTCGGTCTCAAGCTTTTCTGCTTCCAGGGCCATATTGCGATAGCGCTCGGCTTCTTCTGCCTCGTGCTTTGCGGCCGCGGCTGCCTCCAGACGGGCCGCCTCCGCCGCAATGGTCTCCTCCAGGTTCTTGCGCTTGTTCGCGCGCTCCTGGGTAGCTTTTTCCTGCTTTGTTTTCTTTGTGCGGGCGCCCGCAGCGCCCGGGGCGGGCTGCTCCGGCTCTGGCGCAGACGCCGGGGCGGGGGTCTGTGGCGCTGGCGCCTGCGCCGACGCCGGGGCTTGCTCCTGCGCTGCCTGCGCCTGCGCCTGTGCCTGTGCCGGGGCTTGAGCCTGGGCCTGGGCCTCAGCTTGCGCCTGGGCCTGGAGCTCCTGCTGCTCAAGGCGCGCCTGCTCCGCCTCGCGCGCGGCGCGCTCCTCCTCATGTTCGCGGCGCAACTCAGCTTCGCGCGCCTGACGCTCCCGGAGCTCCTCCTGCTTCTTCTCTTCTTCTGCCGCCAGACGTGCCTGCTCTTTGGCCTCCTCGGCGGCGCGCGCCTTTTCTATCTCTGCCTGGCGCTCCGCCAGCAGCGGCGCCAGATGCTCCCGGATGATGTCAACATAGGCGTCCACCAGGCTGGTCGCATGGCTTTTAGCCGGAATACTTAATTCTTTGAGGTGCTCAAGAAGTTCGTTGCTTGACATACCGAACTCTTTTGCAAGTTCATGAACCTTAGTTCCCGCCATGGGCAGTCACCCCTTCCCATTCGGCAAACATGCGGCACAGGTCATCGCAGTCTTGCTCGGTCAAATCAACGCGCAACGCGCGCGCAAGTTTATTGCTGGTCAGCGCCGCCTCAAGGCAACGGGCGCTGTGACAGATATAGGCGCCGCGACCTGGCGCACGCCCGCCTCTGTCAAGGGCAACGGAGCCCTCGGGGCTTCTCACAATACGCAACAGGTCGCCCTTGTCGCCCTTTTGGCGGCAGGCCACGCAGCTGCGTTGCGGTGTTTTGTGAGCTTGCGTCACCAAACGCTTACCCCCGCTTTTCCTTTGCGGCCATCTTCTCATGAACGCCGCAGTACAGCGAGCCCGGTCGCGCGTGATTGCGACAGCGCGCGCCGTCGGCGGTCACAGCCGAGCAAATGCGCTCGCCGGCTTCCTCCGCGTCTTCGATCTGGGGCAAAAGCGAGATCAGGCCCTGGTCGGTCGCCATGGCCATGTTCTTCACGTCGATGCGCCAGCCGGTCAGCTGCGCGGCGAGGCGGGCGTTCTGGCCCTCCTTGCCAATCGCCAGCGAGAGCTGACTGTCGGCCACGATGACGTTGGCGGTGTGGGTCGTCTGGTCGATGATGACCCGCTCGACCTTGGCCGGAGAAAGCGCGTTGGCCACATAGGTTGCCGGATCATCATTCCAGGGGATGATGTCAATACGCTCGCCGCGCAGGTCAGTGACTACATTGCGCACGCGCGAGCCGCCCGGCCCCACGCAGGCGCCCACCGGGTCAAGCCCCGGCTCGCGACTGGAGACCGCAACCTTTGATCGCACGCCGGCTTCGCGCGCGATGCTCTTAAACTCCACGATCCCGTCATAGACTTCCGGGACCTCGACCTCAAAGAGGCGCTTGATGAGCTGCGGATGCTTGCGTGACAAAGTAATGCCCGACTCGTGCGCCTTGTCAGTCTCGCGCACCTCCGCGATGATGCATTTGATGCGCTCGTTGAAGTGATAGTGCTCGTTATCAGGCTGCTCACGACGGGGCAGCTCCGCCTCGACGTCGTTATCAAGCTTCATGATCGTGAACTTACGATTGGTCTGCTGGACCAGGCCGGTGATCATCTCGCCTGTGCGGCCCTTGTACTCCTTGAAGACTTTCTCGCGCCGGGCCTCGCGCACCATCGAGTTGATGATCGACTTGGCCTGATGGGCCGCAATGCGCGACACCTCCTGCGGCGTCACATCGACCTCTTCAAACTCAAGCTCTTCATCGGTCTCGGCCGTGTCCTCATTGGTCGGCACCAGCTCGAAGACATAGATAGCGCCCGTTTCGCGATCGATCATGACACGCGCGTCATAGGCCAGGCGCAGCACCCGCTCATAGACGGGCGCCAAATGCTCTTCAAGACGCGTCAGGAGCTCGACTTCGTCGATTCCGCGCTCGACCGCGATGTCGCGGAGCGCTTGCATCAGATTGCTCTCTGCCATCGTTCACTCTCCTTAAGTGTAAAAAAAGCGGGCCGGGGCCCACTTTCCGCTGAAAAATCATTTGGTTAGTGCATCAATAGTGTAACATAAGTCCGCCGCATGCCGCCACCTCGCCACAAACAGCCCGCGGGCGTGCCTGGAGGCGACGCCAAAGCGCCGCCTCTGACTCACAAGGCCCTCTGACGCTCTTCGCGCACCCGCCCCCTCCTCCGCTCAAGACCGAATAAGCCAAGAGCACAGAGCCCAGTCAAAAATAAAGTTGGCGCCACGTAGCTACTGCTTGAGGGCTTGCGTATTTTATCCCCGTAATGCTCTGAGAACCTGCGCGAGCATCTGCTCGGGGGTGGGGAGTTCCTGGGCGCGTTTGAGGGCGGCCACATGGAGTGTGGTGCGCAGGGCAGCGTCGCAGCTGAGTTGGTCCAGGGCGCCGGCCAGCGCTTCTGGGGTGGGCGTGGTAAGAATTGCGGCTTGCCTCCCAGTCACGGCGGCAGTGCCGCCGACATCGGTGGCGATGATTGGGCGCCCTGCGCGCAGGGCTTCCTGCAGCGCCACCGGCTGGCCCTCCCAGATCGAGGTGGACACCACCACATCAGCTGCCTGAAGCAATTCGCCGACCTCCTGGCAGTGTCCCAGGAATCTGACCGGCGTACCCTGCGCGGCGGCTTCAAGTTCCGCGCGCAGCGGGCCGTCGCCCGCAATGAGCCAGGTATAATCCGTGAACTGCATCTGTTGGGCAGCCTTGATGAGCAGGTCGAGGCCTTTTTGGGGAGCAAGGCGGGCGATTGTGACAAAGCAGAGTGCCGTGTCGATGCGCAGGTCTCGGCGGATCGCGTCACGGTCCTTGCCCGTCGTTGGCGCTGGCTCGGCCGCGATCAGCGCCAGCTCAACGTGGCGGGCGCCGCGGGCGCGCGCCGCCTCGACCAGGTCGGGACTTACGCCCAGCACCACGTCGGCATTCTTGCAGAGGGTGTTCAGGAGGTAGTTCCCGATCAGGCGTGTTGCGCCTGTTCCGCTGATCTGGTTGTGCAGCGTCACGATGAGTCGCGGACGCTCTGCGCGCGGTATTTTGCGGAGCGCCAGCGCCGACAGAGCGCCCGCGCGCAGGCCATGCGCATGAATGGCGTCAAAACCGGAGGCGAGTCCCTTGAGACGCGCGATAGTCTTCTGGTCGCCGGCTGACGGGCGGCTTGAGATTGCGAGCGGGACCTCGCGGATGTCTGCGCGCCCCGTCGAAGTGTTGTCTGGTGGCTGCGCGAGCGTGACCTTGATGTCCGCGTCAGCCAAGAGCTGACAGAGGAGCCGCACGTGTGCGCCCATGCCGCCCGAAGCTCTGCCTGCTACCTCTAGTACGTTCATGGGAAACCTCTATCCCTTGCCGGTCCGAATGGACGGCGCGGGGCTAGCGCTCTGCTCCGCTGAAAACGAGACCACTGGCTCGTTTTCCGGGCGCTCCGCACTGGGTCGGCGCGCACTACGCATGAGTTGCGGCTCTCCGGCGGGTATCACAGCTCATCTTAGACATAAGTTGCAGCTCTCCGGCGGGTATCATAGCTCATCTTAGGCATAAGGCCATACCCTGACGCCCTAGGATTCCAGGAGGTGGTTGGCGGCCTCAGCAAGGGGCGCCTCGTGGGTCTCTCCTGTGGCGCGCTTCTTGATCTCGACGACGCCTGCCGCCAGGCCGCGCTTGCCCACAATCAGCTGCCAGGGACAGCCGATCAGGTCAGCATCGGCAAACTTGGCGCCGGGACGCTCAGCCCGCGTGTCAAGGATCACTTCAACACCAGCCTCGGCCAGCGTGCGGGCCAGCTTCGTCGCAGCCTCCGCGACCTCGCCTTCAGCGTCCAGCGCCAGGACGGCGACCTGAGCTGGCGCGACCGAAGCGGGCCAGATGCAGCCGCGATCATCATGCTTCTGCTCGATCAAGGCCGCCGCTATGCGCGTAACGCCGATGCCGTAGCAGCCCATGACAAAGGGCTTGTCGTTGCCGTCCTCGTCCTGATAGGTGGCGCCCATGGCCTCGGAGTACTTGGTTCCCAGCTGAAAGATCTGCCCCACCTCGATGCCGCGCGCATGATGCAGGGGCGCGCCGCACTTGGGGCAGGTCTCCTGGTCATAGATCTCAGTGTCGGCTGCAAAACCGCAGTCACAGTAGACGATCTCTGACTCCCCCGCCTCTGCCAGCGCCATGAATTCGGCAGAAACGCTGCCGCCGATCTCGCCGGAATCCGCATCGACCATGCGGTAATCCATTTCCATGCGCTCACAAATCCTGCGATACGCGCCCTCCTGGGCGGCGTAGTCGGCGTCCAATGCAGCCTGGTCGGCCCCAAAGGAGTAGGCGTCTTTCATGATGAACTCGCGACCACGCATCAGGCCAAAGCGCGGGCGCATCTCATCGCGAAACTTCAGGTTGATCTGATAAAGCGTCACAGGTAGCTGCTTATAGCTGCGCAGCTCAGCGCGCACAAGCGCCGTAATGATCTCCTCATGCGTGGGTCCCAGGCAGAACTCGCGCTCGTGACGGTCGGTCAGGCGCATGAGCTCAGGGCCGTAAACCGGCCAGCGGCCACTCTCCTGCCAGAGTTCTGCGGGCTGCAGCACCGGCAGCGACACCTCCTGGCAACCAATCGCATCCATTTCCTCGCGCACGATACGTTCGATTTTCTTGATGACGCGCCAACCCAGCGGCAGATAGGAGTAGATGCCCGACGCCGTCTTGCGGATCATTCCCGCGCGCAACATCAGCTGATGGCTGATCAGCTCAGCTTCTGCCGGCGTCTCTTTGAGCGTGGGCGCATACAGCTCATCCATCGTTGTCAGATTAGGGTGACGAGTTGGCATATGTTTTAAGCTCCTGTCTTTTCCACAAACGTTATACCCTACTGATAATACCGGACTTGAGGGCAGGGCGGAAATTGCACCAGTTAAGATGTCTTATGCTTCAGCCCTACTTGCCGCGTGCTCATTCTTATTCATGAAACTTTTTAAGCAGGTCTTTTGGAGTAATGGCCGGAACAGGACTATAGAGAAAATCGCGCGTATTACGTGTGACGATGTAGTCGAAATCCCCACTCAGAGCGACCTGAGCCACTACCGCGTCCTCATAATCTTCCATGTCTGAACCCAGCGCACAGTAGATGTCATCAGCGGTGGTGTCAACAACCTTTACCAGAAAGAGCAGTTTATCAAGTAATTTTCGGGACATATCACGCGAATGGGTCATCCGATTTATGAGGTAAAACACATCGGTAACTGACGAAGCCGACATCGCCGGGTTGCTTTCGTAGTCGACGGTCATGCGAATTACCTGATCCGCATCATCAAAAAAAGGTTTTCGCTTAAATATATAGTCAAGGATAACGTTAGTATCCAACAAAACACGAAGCGTCATTTTGCGCCAAATACTTCCTACCGAAGCCAGATATGAGCTAAACGAGGATCTGCGTCAAGCTCTTCCTGAGTAGGTTCATAACCTGCGAGCGCTCCACGCAGTTCACTTATCAGGCCGTCCCCCCGTTGTTTCCGTCCGATGAGAAAGCTCTGCGGACGACCATTTTTTGTGATAACAATCTCTTCTTCGCTGGAAAGCTCCAGATAGGTCCCCAGATTCTGTTTGAATTCAGTTGCCGTAACGACCATTTCGTACTCCTTACGTTGTGCGATTACTTATATATTATCGCACAACTTAAGGAGATGACAGAGAACTTCAACTCCGTGCCACGATTTCAGCGAATTTTGCATCTAAAACGGACTTGTGTACGCGATTTACAGCTATTTTGAGCTGATTTCATTGAAAACCAGCACATTTGTCGGACTTTCATGTTCGTTGAGCACTAAAATCAAGCAAATATCGTACACAAGTCCGTTTTAGATGCAAAAAGTCGCGAAAAGCTGGCACGAGAGGTATTCCGTGGCTTGCAAAGCGCTTTATTCTTCGTGGGGTCTAATACTCCGCAGCTCTGCTGCGTTGATTGTCATTCTGCGCGTAGTCGCAGAATCCAGGTTTGCCTGAGTTGATACCCCGCAGTCTCTGCTGCGGGGTAGTTTATTGAGAGCAAAGAGGCTGGGGCGGAGTGCAAGCGTTCCCACCAGGTGACTAAACTCGGACCCTTGCCTTTTCGCGCGGTCAGTGTGAAAACACTTTATCGTGCAAGCCCACAGGGCAAGCAATCAGCACCAGGACACACGCAAAATCCTAGTGGGAGTTTTCTATCTCCTCGAAGAGGGCGTCTACCAGCTGGTCTTCGGGGACTTTGCGCAGGGGCTCGCCTTTGGCAAAGAGCATGCCCATACCGCGGCCTCCGGCGATGCCAAAGTCTGCCTCGCGCGCCTCGCCGGGGCCGTTGACCACGCAGCCCATGACGGCAACCTTCACGTCGCTGTCAAGCTTACGCAGGCGCTCCTCGACTTCGGTGGCGATGCTCAAAAGGTCGATTGCGCAGCGGCCACAGGTGGGGCAACTGATGAGCTCAGCGCCGTGGCGGCGCAGATCAAGCGCTTCTAAGATGCGCCAGGCAACGCCAACCTCCTCGACCGGATCTGCCGTCAGCGACACGCGCATGGTGTCGCCGATGCCTTCAGAGAGCAGGATTCCCAGGCCGACGGCGCTCTTGACCGTGCCGCGCTCATAGGTGCCCGCCTCCGTCACGCCAATGTGCAGCGGATAATCGCAGCGCGCGGCCAGCTCACGGTACGCAGCCACGGTCACCGGCACTGAGGAGGCCTTCACGCTGAGGACGATGTCGGTAAAGCCGCGCGCCTCAAAGTGCTCAGCATAGGAAAGCGCGCTTGCGGCAAGTTTCTCCGGCAGGATCATGTCCTCACGCTGCGCGTAGGCGCGCGCGAGCGATCCCGCGTTGACGCCGATCCGTATCGGGACGCCGCGCTGCCCGGCGGCGTCGATGACCGCATCGACGTCGGCCATGCGCGCCATGTTGCCCGGGTTGATGCGCAGCTTTGCCGCGCCGCGCTTAAGCGCTCCTAAGGCCAGCTTGTAGTCAAAGTGGATGTCTGCGATGATCGGCACGGGTGATGCGGCCACGATGGCCTCAAAGCCATCGAGCGCCTCGGCGTGCGGCACCGCTACACGCACCAGTTCGCAGCCCGCGTCTGCCAGGCGCCGCAACTGCTCGCCTGAGGCCGTCGCGTCACGGGTATCGGTCGAAAGCATTGACTGGACAGCCACCGGCGCGGCCCCGCCAATCGTCACGTCCCCCACCTGCACCGTGCGGCTCTGCCTGCGCGCCGCCACTGCCGCCGCTGCCACTGCCATCGCCACCGCTCCCCTCTCCTACTTTACCAGCCGGAAGATGTCATGGCCCATCACATAGACCATAAACGTCACCAACACCAGCAAGCCGACCGCAGAAACTGTTGCGTTTGCCTGAAGCGAAAGCGGCTTGCGTCGAATTTTCTCGACGCCTTCGATGATGACTTTGCCTCCGTCAAGCGGCGGGATGGGCAAGAGGTTCATCAGCCCGAGCGAAAGCGAAATGGCTGCCACCAGCCAGGTGTAATCCACTCCCCCGGCCTTTGCGGCATCGGCTGCGATGACCGAGATGCCGATGATCGAGGCGGAGTTGTTGACCGACTGCGTGAACTTGCCCGGCGTGAAAAAGCCAAGAATGCCCTGGACGGTCAGCTTGATATAGGTAAACGACTGTCCCAGCGCGTGGGGCGGCGAGAGGCGCTGGTATTCAGGGACCCCCTCGATACCCAGATAGCCGAGCTCTTTATTGTTTGGATTGACGCCCAGAGTGATGGTGGCAGAAAACGGCGCCGATTTATTGTCCCGGGGAGTACCGCTTAAAAAGTACGAAACTTTGACCGTGTCGCCCGGATGCAGATGCGAGACCGCAGCGGTGATGTCATCAAAGGTAGCAATCTGCTTATCATTGATACGTATGATGCGATCGCCCGACTTCAGCCCCGCCGCCAGCGCGGGCCCGCCTGCAACCGGATTGATCTTATTGAGCGCGGCTGACTGGCCCCAGACAGAAAGCACGACCGTAAACACCAGCACCGCGAACACGATGTTGACCACGATGCCCGCCAGAAGAATCACCGCACGCTTCCAGAACGGCAGCGCCAGATAGGTGTGCTCCTTTGCCTTGGCAAACAGCGCCTCCGGCTCATCAGCAAGCCCAGGCGCAAGCACCGGGCTCCAGGTCTTACGCTCCGTGTCATATTCGAGCGCAAACCAGTCGACCAGCGTGTCCAGCACGACCTCTGCCTCATCTTCATCCAGCTCACACGCCTCTGCAACCTGGGCCGCCGTCAAGGGCTGCGCCGCCCGTGTGGTAAAAGTCAGGACCGATTGCAGGTGCTCGTTATGGATGTCACCGTCCATGCCGGCGATCTTGGTGTAGCCGCCAAAGGGGATGGCCGTCACGCCATAGCGCGTGTCGCCCCGCTTAAAGCTGAGCTTGGGGCCAGGCAGGCCAAACATGAACTCATGAACCCGCAGCCCAAAGGCCCGGGCGGCAAGAAAGTGCCCCCCCTCATGGAGAAACACTACGATTGACAGGGTAATCACACCCCAGAGTATTGCTTGCAGCGCAGATGGCATGCGAATCCTTTCGCGGTCCAGATAACAGAAGCTTGCAGAAGCCTGGAAGCTTAGCGAGCCAGTTTCAAGCCTACGTGGCGACGCACTGAGGCGTCAATCTCCTCCAGAGAATCAACAGATTCGAGGGGGTCTGCCGGGTAGCAGTCAAGCGCGTCGCGCACCAGCGCCTCAATGTCTAAAAAGCCGCAGCGGCCCGCGCAGAAGGCCTCGTTTGCCACCTCATTGGCGGCGTTAAGCACCACAGGCGCGCTCCCGCCGGCGCGTCCCGCCTCCTGGGCAAGCGCCAGACAGCCAAACGCCTCAAAATCAGGCGCGGCAAAGCTCAGGTCCGCCGCAGCAAAGAGGTCGAGGTCTGCCGGGGACTGCGGCGCCGGGCGCCAGCGCTCGGGCAGGCTGAAGGCCAATTGTATGGGCACGCGCATGTCCGGCGTGCCGAGCTGCGCCTTGACCGCGCCATCTGCCAGCGCAACCGCCGAATGTATGATCGACTGGCGGTGGATGACCGGCGTGATGGCGTCGTAGGGGCAGGCAAACAGGTGGTGCGCCTCGATGATCTCAAGACCCTTGTTCATGAGCGTGGCCGAGTCTATCGTGATTTTGGGGCCCATCGTCCAGGTGGGATGGCGCAGAGCGTCAGCCGCCGTTTTGCGCGCCAGCTCATCACGGCTGCAACCAAAAAACGGCCCGCCTGAGGCCGTCAGCCAGATGCGCTTAAGCGCCGCGTCGTCCTCGCCCAGCAGACACTGAAAGATCGCCGAATGCTCCGAGTCTACCGGGATGATACGCGCATCAGGGCCGCCAAAGGGGCGAGGCGCCAGCGCCTCTGCGATCTGCGGCAGCTCTCCGCCGATGACCAGGGACTCCTTGTTAGCCAGCGCGAGCGTGGCGCCCGCGGCAAGCGTTGCCAGCGTGGCCCGCAGGCCCGCCGCGCCCACCAGCGCATTCAGCACAAGGTCCGCGCCGCTGGCCGCGATCGCCTCTGTCAGCGCCTCTGCGCCCAGATACAGCCGAAGACCCCGCGGCAGGTCGGCCGGGGCAGGCACTGCCGCAGGCTCTGCGCCCGTCAGGACCGCGACCGGCGCCGGCGTCGCTGCTGCCTGCTGCAGCAGGAGCTCCACAGAGCTATGCGCGGACAGCAGCACAACTTCCAGGCGGTCACGATGGGCGCCGACCACCTCAAGGGCCTGGCGCCCGATAGAGCCCGTGCTGCCCAGGATGGCAATCTTTTTGCGCACGCGCTGGCTCATGGCGTTATGACACGGCCCAGAACACGACTGAAACCACAATAAAAACTATCAGGATCACCGGGGCGGCAGCAAGCAGCGAGTCAAAGCGGTCCAGAATACCGCCGTGACCCGGCAGTATCGTGCCGGAATCCTTGACACCCGCACGCCGCTTCAGGTGCGACTCAAAAAGGTCGCCCGCCAGACCGGCGGCGGCGGCAAGCACTCCGCAGATAGCCCCAAAGACGCCGTAGGTCGCAAGCCCGCCGGAGGCCTTTGCGCTGATCGCGTTGACAATCAGCGGCACGACCATCCAGGCCACCACAGAAAACACCACGCCCGCGATGGCGCCCTCCCAGGACTTCTTTGGGGAAAGCTTCGGCGCCAGCTTATGGCGTCCAAACAGCGAGCCAAAGATATAGGCAGCCGTATCGGCCCCCCAGACTGAAAGCAGCAGCGTAAGCGCCGGCAGAAGCCCCCAGGCTCTCAGGACAATGAAGCAGCCGAGCGGTACCACCAGATACAGGCAGCCAAGCACCGCGCTTAACCAGACAGACAGGCGGTCTTTGGTCAGCTGCATGAACTCGAAGACACCGACGCCCGCCACCACCGCACAAAGCAGGGGCAACACGTAGTAGCGCAAGTCTATGCAGACGCTGATAAGACAGACCAAGGCAAACACCGTTGAGGTGATCGCCCGGGTCATGAAACCCGCTTTCTTAATGCCCGCAGGTTCTTCCTCTTTGATCTCGTAAGCCACGGATTACACCCCTCCATATCGTCGGCTGCGGCCCTGATAGTCGCAGAATGCCTGCAACAGGCTCTCGCGCGTGAAGTCGGGCCAGAGCTCATCGGTAAAGTAGAGTTCCGCGTAGGCGGCCTCCCAGAGCAGGAAGTTTGACAGGCGCTGCTCGCCGCTTGTGCGGATCAGCAGATCGGGGTCAGGGATGCCCGCGGTCGAAAGGCGCGCGGCAAAGGCGTCCTGATCGATGGTCCCGGTCCCAGTCCCGGCTCCGGTCCCGGCTCCGGCCCCGGCGGCTCCGGCGGCCCCGAGTCCAAGGTCCAGCTCACCGGCAGCGCTGTCCCGGACACAGCGCGCCACCGCCTGCAGGATGTCAGCACGGCCACCGTAGTTAAGCGCCACCACCAGCGTAAGGCCGGTATTGGCCGCGGTCGAGGCACAGCAGTCCTCAAAGGCACGCCGGGTCTTTGCGGGCACCGCGTCCAGGTCGCCAATGATGCGTACCCGCACATTCTGCTCGTTAAGCTCGCGCACTTCTTTGGCCAGCACCTCAACAAACAGCGACATAATGCCAGAGACTTCGTCGCGCGGTCGCGACCAGTTCTCGCTTGAAAACGAGTAGATCGTCAGGTAGTCAATGCCCAGCTCAACGCAGGCGCCAATCGCCTCACGCACAGCTACGACGCCTGCCTTGTGCCCAAACAGGCGCGGTTTACCCTGGCGTTTAGCCCAGCGGCCATTGCCGTCCATGATAATGGCGACATGGGGCGGCAGATCCCCGGGCGCAACGGAGAGTTGTTCCAGCAGCTCGCGCGCGCGCGGCGTCGAGAAGTATTCTTCCAGTTGTTTCTTATCTGGAGAAGACGTCATGGTTTACGGCCAGCTTAGATGGCCATAATCTCCGCTTCTTTTTTCTCCAGGAGTTTTGTGACGTCTTCCATCACGCCATCAGTCAGCTTCTGGACCGACTCTGAGGCGCGGTGGATGTCGTCTTCAGAAACACCCTCGCTGCCTTTGAGGTCCTCCAGCGCGCGGTTGGTCTTCTGCCGCACGTTGCGCACCGCCACACGCCCGTCTTCGGCGTAGTTCTTGCAGAGCTTGACGAGCTCTTTGCGGCGCTCCTCCGTCAAAGCCGGAAACGCCACCCGCAGCACCGTGCCGTCATTGGAGGGCGTCAGCCCCAGGTCGGAGGCGCGGATCGCCTTGTCGATGTGCGACATGACGCTGCGGTCCCAGGGCTCGATGACCACGGTCTGCGCGTCGGAAGCTTTGATGTTGGCCATCTGGTTGAGCGGCATTTCCGACCCATAGGCCTCCACCTGGATTTTCTCGAACAGCGATGTCGTGGCACGCCCGGTGCGTACGCTCGCAAATTCTTCCGCGAGCACCTCCACCGAACGCTTCATATGCTCGCTGCTCTTCTCAATGATCTCGTCGATAGTCATCGCGCTTACGCCTCCACTCGGGTCCCGACCGGATCCCCGGCCACTGCGCGGGCAATATTGCCCTCAACTTCCATATTAAATACCACGATGGGCAGCTTGTTATCCATGCACAGCGATATCGCCGTCGAATCCATGACCTTCAGGCCCTTACTTAACACGTCCAGATAGGTCAGGTGGTCAAACTTCTTCGCGTCGTCAAACTTGTGCGGGTCCTTGTCGTAGACCCCGTCAACGCGCGTGGCCTTCATCACGCAGTCCGCGTCGATCTCAAGCGCGCGCAGGGCGGCGGTGGTGTCAGTAGTGAAAAAGGGATTGCCCGTACCGGCGGCAAAGATGACCACGCGGCCTTTCTCCATATGGCGGATGGCACGGCGCCGGATATAGGGCTCGGCGATCTGCTGCATCGTGATGGCAGACATTACCCGGGTAAAGCTGCCCTCCCGCTCCAGGCCATCTTGAAGCGCCAGAGCGTTAAGCACCGTGGCAAGCATGCCCATGTAGTCGCCGGTCGCGCGATCCATGCCCTCGGCAGAAGCAGCAAGGCCTCGAAAGATGTTACCACCGCCAACCACAATACAAATTTCATGCCCCCTGTGGACGACCTCGGTAATCTGGCGTGCCAGCGAAGCTACTACCAAGGGGTCAATACCATAGCCCTCGCGCCCCATGAGCGCCTCGCCAGACAATTTGAGTAACACACGCTTAAAGCCCTGCTTTGGCGCCAATGCGGCACTTCCTTTCTCTCGGACCAACACCTGGAAACTAGCATAGCAGATAAAGAGAGAGCCGGCCTGAATGCGGGCCGGCTCTCATAACTAACACAGAAATGTTCGTACGAAATTGTTGAGTTACTCTTCCGCGGCGGCAGCGGCGGCCTCGCCTACGTTGTAGCGCGTAAACGACTTGATCGTGATCGTGTCGTCCAGTTCTTTGCTCACGCGCTGGGTGTAGTCCTTGACGCTGATGTCCATGTCCTTGACAAAAGCCTGCTCGACTAAAGCCTGCTCTTTGTAGAACTTGTTCAGGCGACCCTCGGCCATTTTGGTCTGGATGGCCTCCGGCTTGCCAGACTCGGCTGCCTGGGCCTTGTAGATGCTCAGCTCGTGCTCAATGACCGCGGGGTCAAACGAGTCGCGGTCAAGCGCGATCGGGTCTGCCGCGCACACCTGCATGGCGATGTCTTTGCCGTAGGCCTTGAAGTCGGCGCTGGCGGCGGTCTCCTGCTTGCTAAAGGCAAAGGTGACCACCACGGCGATCTTCGCGCCACCATGGATATAGTAGGCAAAGGCGCCTGTGCCATCGATGGTCATGCGCGTAAAGCGCGCCACGGGCATGTTCTCGCCCAGCTTGTTGACCATGTCGGCAAACAGATGCTCAACAGAGATGCCGCTGTCAGGCACCGTCAGCGCCTTAAGCGCGCCTGCGTCTGCGGGGTCGTCTGCCAGCACCAGGTCTGCCAGCTGCTGCGCAAAGCCAGTGAAGGTGGCGTTAGTGCCCACAAAGTCAGTCTCGCAGTTGAGCTCTAGCATCGCGACAGACTTGCCGTCGTCTGCGAGCGCGACCGCGATGGCGCCCTCGTTTGTGGCGCGTCCGGATTTCTTGTTGATGGCAGCCAGACCGCGCGTGCGGAGGTTGTCGATGGCGGCCTCAATGTCGCCTTCAACTTCGATCAGCGCTTTCTTGCAGTCCATCATGCCGGCTCCGGTGATCTCACGGAGCTCCTTTACGAGTTTGGCGGTAATCTCTGCCATTATTCCTCCTCTGCTGGGGTCTCGGGGGCTGGTACTGAGGCTGGCGCCGGTTCTGGTTCTGGCGCTGCCTCTGGAGTGGGTTCTTCTGCGGCGGCCACGGGTTCTGCCGGGGCGGCCACGGGTTCTGCGGGAGCCGCTACAGGCTCAGCAGGCTCTTCTGCGACAGCGGACGCCAGCGGCGCTGGCTCCGCTACGGCTGCGGGCTCTGCGGCAACCACAGGCTGCGTCGGAGCTTCAGCTTCAACAACAGGCGCGGCTGCGGAGGCCTCGGCCTCTGGGGTTACAGGAGCAGCAGGAACCTCTGCGGCAGGCGCAGCAGCTTCTGCGGCAGCCTCAGCAGGCTCAGCCTGAACGGACTGCACCGAGGCGCCGCCGTTTCCTTCCAGGACCGCCTCAGAGATGACGTTGGCGATCAGCGAGATAGAGCGGATCGCGTCATCGTTGGCCGGGATCGGGAAGTCGATCTCATCGGGGTCAGCATTCGTGTCGATAAGCGCGATGATCGGGATGTTGAGGCGACGGGCCTCGGCGACCGCAATGTATTCGCGCGTCGAGTCGACCAGGAATACGGCAGCCGGCAGGCTCTTCATGTTGCGGATGCCGTCAAGGTTCTTGTGGAGCTTCTCAAGCTCCTTGTTCTTGATGATCTGCTCTTTTTTGGGCAGCTGCGCCATCGTGCCATCCTCGATCATCTTCTCAAGCTTTTCCATCTCAGTCACACGACTGCGGATGGTCTGGAAGTTCGTGAGCATACCGCCCAGCCAGCGCTGCGTCACGTAAGGCATACCGCATTTCTTCGCGGCCACTTCAAGTGACTCCTGCGCCTGCTTCTTTGTACCAACAAAAAGCACCTCGCCGCCGCGCTGCCCCACGCTGAACGCATAACGATAGCCTTTTTGCAGGCACTGCATCGTCTTTTGCAGATCGAGGATGTAGATATCTCCACGCTGGGTGAAGATATAAGGCTTCATTTTTGGGTTCCAACGACGGGTCTGATGCCCAAAGTGTACGCCTGCCTCAAGCAGGGTTTTCATAGTGATCTTCTGAGCCACGAGTGCCCACCTTCCTTTCTGGTTGTCAAACTTGTTGTGGCGGCGATTAAGCGCCTTCCCGGAAGACTCAAGTAGTTGACTACGTTTCGTCTTCCGGCGCGGCGCTTACTCACTCGCCACAACAAGTTTGTGTCCTCTGCGGGTTTCAACTCATGCGCTTCTCCCCTCTAAAGGGCACCTGAGAGCGCTGATCCGCTCGCATGCGTATTTACGGCCCCTGCCGCATTAGTCGCTTAACTTATCCCATCAGGTACAAGCGATTTTTCAGAGATGAGATTGTGGCGCGCCGCAATGCGAAGCGGGCTCTAGCCCGTGAGCACTGCGGGAAGCCGCAAGATCGCTCTGAAAAACGCTTGTTGGGGTGGGTAAAGGGATTCGAACCCTCGACCTCCTGAGCCACAGTCAGGCACTCTAACCAGCTGAGCTACACCCACCACATCCAGTCAAGCGGCTATCAATCATATCACAGATGCCCTGATGGGCAAAATCATCCTAGGCGTTGAGGGCGATGCGATAGATCTTTGCGAGCATCTTCTGGCGTTGCTCAAGGGTGCTGCGCTTCAGGAAGTGCAATGCGGTCAGCCGGGCGCCTTTGATCCCGAACATCGTCCGCAGGATCTGACCGCGCATGATGCGACCGTAATCACGCTGAACGAAGCGCGCGACGACCCACGGCGTGTCGTGCGTGACGATGATCCAGGCAGACTTGTCGCCCAGGTGCCCGTGCGGCCAGATGCCCTTGAAGTTGTAGGCAAAGCCTGACGCAAAGACCACATCGATAAAACCCTTAAAGAGCGCAGGGCCGCTCCCCCACCAGATCGGGTAAATGAAAACCAGCTTATCGGCCCAGGTAATGTTATCCCGATAGACTTGCGTGGCGGGATCATCCTGCATCTGATTAAGCGTGTGAGGGTCCTCGTAGCGCAGGATCGGGTCAAAGTCCTTTTCCTGATACAGATCGGTAACGCGGACCTCATGGCCTGCGTCCTCAAAGCCCTTCCTGGCTGCCTCCAGGGCGGCATAGCCCATACCGTGATGATTAGGATGCGAAAAAATGATATAGACCTTCAACGCCAGACCTCCAGCTATCGTTTTGCGCGGACCGCCCCCCACAAGCTGTCGTTGCGAGTGTACTACAAAAGTAGCGCCACACCACAGGCGATAGGATGAGCGGCGTATCAAAGCTCCTGGCGACCAAGCGGCTCAAACCTTTCGAAATAACCGGGATTAACGGTAACCCTTCAGGTAATACAACAGAAATACTTTTGCACAAGGCGCGCAAATCAGGTATTGTAAGGGTGTGGAATTGTCCACTCTTTTAGTTGAGGAGGAAGCATGAAGAAACATCTAGTGGTATTGGCTCTTTGTCTGGCCCTTGTTACGGGCCTCATGGCAGGGTGCGGCGCCGCAGCGCCAAAGGTGAGTTCAAAGGACACGGTATCCACTGCGCTGGATGCCTATAAGGCAGGCGACCTTGCAAAGTTTGCCTCGTATTGGAGCGACACTTCCAATCAAGACCTTGAGAAACTCAAAAATCCCGGGCAGCTCTTCGCAGATGAGGGCATCAATGAACAAACCGCGGAGAGCCTTCTGAAGGGAATAAGCGCAGCAAGCGAATATAAGATCATTTCCGGCACAGAAGACGCAAAGACGAAGAAAGCCTCTGTTGTCGTAGAAGTCACGGGCGTTGACTTAAACAAATTGTCTTCGGATGAGGCCCTCCAGGCCGAGATGACGCAGCAGCTCATGACAAACCCCAATATCACAAAGATGACCGAGCAGGAGCAGACCGACGCGATGTTCGATTTGCTGATCAAGAGTCTCTCGACCACAACAAGCAAGACAACAAAGCAGGTTACCGTTGAGCTTGTCATGGTCAGTGACAAAGGCGGCTCTCCGGTATGGAAGATCAGCAATGACACCCTCCTCAGTCCGCTGTTTGGCAATATGCAGTAGAGGGGCTTTCTTGCTCCTGCTAAGCACCGGCTTCAGGCAGAGCAGGAAATCAAATATCACTTAAAAGATGCCCTGGGGTAAAGGCGCCCCGGGGCATCAAACCTTAAAAAGGAAGAAACCATGAACGAGTTAAGTAATCCTACCCTTGAAGTGTTAAACCAGCGCGCCTCCACCCGCAGTTTTATTCCGGCGCCGCTTACCGCAGAAGAAAAGGACGCGATTGTAAACGCCGCTTTTCGGGCGCCAAACGCCTGCAACCTCATGTCGTATTCCCTCATCGAGGTAGATGACCAGGCAATCAAAGACCGCCTGGTCCACACCTGTGACAATCAACCCATGATCGCAAAAGCGCCTTATGTGCTGCTCTTTGTGGCCGACTATCAGAAGTGGGTTGACCTGTTCAGGCACAGCAACGCCCAGGAACTGGACGCCGAGTGGCGCGAGCCCAGCGTGGGAAACCTGATGTTTTGCTTTGCCGACGCGCTGATCGCAGCACAGAATGCGGCCATCGCAGCTGAGTCTTTGGGGATCGGGAGCTGCTACATTGGCGACGTCCTTGAAAATGGCGAGGAGCACGCGCGCCTCTTTAAGCTGCCACGCTACACGATGCCTGCCGCGCTCCTGATCTTTGGGCGCCCCAAGGTTGAAGTTTCCCCTCGCCCACGCCAGACCAGCTATGTGCTCCAGAAGAACAGCTACCACCAGCTTAGCGACGCGGAGCTACAGGATAAGGCTGACTTGCTGGGGGCGACGTTTGCTCCCCATGGGTTCAAGCCAGGTATTGCTGACTACCCGCAGCAGGAATACCTCCAGAAGCACAGCAGCGACTTCATGGCAGAGATGGAGCGCTCCGTGCGCTGGTGGATCAATCGCTGGGAACACGGGGAGTAAGGTTCGATCCCGTGAAATGAACCTCCCCGCAGCAAGCTGAGGGGTATCAACTCAGGCAGGACCTGGATTCTGCGACTTCGCGCAAAATGACAATCAACGCAGCAGAGCTGCGGGGTATCAGACCCCAAAAGGAATGAAGCAAGCGCAGGCCCAAGTGGCACACGTGGGCTGCGCTTGCTGCTGCGGGCAAATAGGACTCACGGTCCTGGGGTACGTTTGCCCCAGGACGCGGTCAAACTCAAGTCAGGATTACTCCAATTTCAAAGCTCGCATCCGTTTGCGGGTTTTATTGATCGCCACCCCCGTAAAGAACAGGGCAAGCATCGCTGTCAGCACTATCGCACTGACAATGAAGGGGGTCATGCCTGCTGCGCCTGCCACAGGCAAAAGCGGTCCGCCAGTCACGTCATCTTGCACCGTCAGGGTGTTTGATGAACCCAGCATCGGGACCGAACTATCAGCAGGCGTTGAACCATTCATCGCGAAAAGCGTCGCCGCTGGATCGTTCAGCTTATAGCCCGAAGGCGGTAAAAGCTCGTCTATGAGGTACGTCCAATTGAGCTGAGACAGCAACAGCGGATGATCGAAGCCGACCCGGCCTGATGTGCCCGGGCTTGCGCCATTGGAGTTCATCGCCGAGCCTGTCACCTCAGCCTCATAGTAGTAGTACGTCTGCCCGTCAGGACCGGTGACCGTCAGCGGAATATTTATCTTGCCCGTAGCAGAATCAAGGCCAGCCGGAGTCGTGCCAATGCTTTCGACGTCATAGGTTGTGCCGTTTGCCGCCAGACTTGAGGGCGGCGCATCTGGCGTCGAACGCGGCTTAGGCCCATAGAGCGCAAATATCGCGCCGTCGAGTACTTTGCTTGAGTCCTCGCTGTCTTTTTTCACCAGCGTGATCGACTGATTGCTGCTGTCACCGGAACCGCTGGCGTTAAGTATCTTGATATCGGTGCCGTCAGCCTGGTACGTATAGCTCGTACCGGTGATCGATATCGCATTCGTGAAGCTGACTGTCTGACCAGGACTGGCCTCAACCAGGGACTGATAATCGATCTCAAACTGAGCGCCATC
Organism: Coriobacteriia bacterium; assembly: GCA_009781115.1. Lineage (GTDB taxonomy): Bacteria > Actinomycetota > Coriobacteriia > WRKU01 > WQUG01 > WQUG01. The sequence continues at coordinate 7,993 of WQYT01000014.1, read as the reverse complement.
CGGCAGATAGAAGTAGATGTTTCCCGGAACCTTCGCCCCGTAATCTCCCGCCGTATCCACGTAATAGGTGTATTGATCAGAAGCCGGGATTGGCTCTCCTGTGGTGATCAGGTTCTGGATCGCGTCCATCTGGGACGGTGTCAGTTCTATCATCGTCTTTTCATACCAGTTTGCCCGGGGGGCGTTCGTTGGTGCCGCAACCGGCGGACCGCCGCTTCCCAGCAAAAGGACGTCGGCGTTTCCCTGATTAGGGGTTATCTGATAGACATGGAGCGTCCCCGGTACGTACATCAGATTTGATGACATGGTGTCAACCGCCTCATAAATGGTACCGGCGCCGTTAGCCACCGCTATCGCATAGGGATTGAGGTTGATATTGACGTCTACCACATTGCCGTTATTCGTATCGACCGTTGTCGTCGGCATGGCTTTACCTATCGGTTTGACTACAAACGGCGTCGAATTATCCCCGCTCAAGTCAAAAGTCGCGCATCCCCGGGGTTGTAGCGCTACTTTAACGACATTGCTAAGATCTTTGGCGTTATCGCCACCGTCCAGGATGTCGGCAGGTAAGGTTTTTCCGGTCGCAAACGTCAGGAGATAGTCCACCGAATAACCCACCACACCGCCGTCGCAATAGGGATTCGCGTTCACCGCGGTCGTATATTGAGGAAGATTTAAACAGGTACCAATGGCGTTATTATCCCTAAATGAGTTATAACTCGCGGTACTGCTGTTCAAGCTGTACCAGTCAGCTGGCATATGTGGCGCAATGGTGGGGTTATTGGTCGCTATTACCGTATTTTTCAGGTAGTTATAACAGGCCTGAGGCGAACCTGCGCCCGTAAACGACGGCTGACCGTCTATAAGCGCGCTGTCGCGGTAATCAAGCGGCCAGTCTTGGTTATTGCGCGAATAGAGAGCGGCTTTAACATTGGGATCAGTTGCAAGCGCCGCGAAATCAAGGGAGAACGTCGATCCGCTCTCAGTGATGGCAGGATCGTTTGCTGGAACCGTGATCAACATATCATAGACTTGAAGGTATTTGACGGGCTGATAGTGCAGAGCGACGTAACAGTAGCTATTAGGATCCGATTTGTCAAAGGTAAGATCCGGATCAAACGTGTCAGTATAGACCGGCGCCTTTTCGAGGTCGGTCAGATAAGGCATCATGAAATCCGTTTGATACGGGAAGTAATACTGCCCGTCAGAACTGAAGTAGGGGCTTGCGATCGGCAGAGCGGCAGAACTCGTCGGAGGCGCATAGTCCCAGGAAGGGCTGCATTTCTTGGCTATCAATCCGGGGTTGCCATACTGCGTCCCCAGCGCTGTCCCGTTGGTATTTATATATGCGGTGTTATACAGGGGATTGGCGTTATAGGAATACTGATCGATAAAGTTAGAACTATAGCCGCTGTTAACGCTCGGAGAGCCCCAGGCGCCGTTTTCGTTGTCGATCGACGGGGATGACATATACACCTTGTACGTGACGGCTAACAGGCTGTCCCCGTTAACGGGCCACTCGCTGCCTGCGCCGTTTGAACTCGCGACCACGCTACCGGGCGTCGTTGTCGGGAGGCTGCCAAACGTCATCGTCCAGTCTGATCTGTTAGATCCAAACGTCGGCAATACGTTCCATGAACCGTTTGAATTCATAGTGGACGCGGCAGGCGCCTGGCCCTTTACCGGCGTGCCGCTGTAAGTCGGCGCAGCTGTGTCAAATGCTGTCTGCGACACCGCATACGGAGCCAGCGTCGACAAATCCAGGCCACTCGTATTCAAACTGTCGATAGTGGGTCCGCCGCTTTTACCAGAGAGAGCGCCCGTACCGGTCAAGTCATAGACGCTCACGCTCAGCCCGTCCTGGTTCAGTAAGCGGTTCATGTCAACTGTGGCGGTGCCAGTTTGACCTATCTGGGCCACCTCAGCCGCAGGGTCCAGGTCGTAATACATAACGTTGATTCTGCCGTTATTTTGACCACCTACTGAATCCGTAAGATAAAAGTTGTTGCCATAGTAGACCGACGGCACTTCTGCCAGAATCGTGTACTGCATGTACGCGCCGTCCGCATCTGCCTTGAGCTGTCCTTGTTTCGTGATATTCCAACTGCTGGAAGACGACGGAGTAAAGGTCCCGACCGCCTGCGTCTCAACACCCAGCTGGGTTACTTTGATGGTATTTTTGATGGTAGCAGTAGGGTTTTGAGTAGTAGCGACAGGCAGCGTTGTCGTATAAGACAGCTTGACCTGCACCACCGGATTGCCGTTTACCTTAAGCGCAGTCGGCGGCGTATAGGTCATGGCGTTGTCATTCCAGGTGATCGAACCAGCGCCGGAGCCCGTATCTGCGCCCGTTACCGTCACGTCTGACGCGGCAACAAATACGGCGGTCGTAGTCCCGTTTGCCGCGGTCGCAAAGGTTTCCGTGCCCATCTTCATCAAGACGCCATCATTGTTGTAATACAGATCAGCCGAGAGCGTGCCGGTAAACCTCTGATCTGTCGGCGTCAGCGTATCGGTGATTGGTACGCCGGCCAAACTGGAGTATCCGTCGCCTATGGTAGCGGTCCACTCAACTGCTGTACCCGCGCTATCTATGGCGCCACCGGACTTCGAAAGCATATAAGCATTGGTATAAGTATCTGCCCTCGCCTGCTTATCCAGCGTATTATTCAGGCGGTCATGACCATGCACATAAATGTCATTTGATATCCAGCCGCCATAACCTACATTCTCGTCCGTATTATTATCTGAAGCAAGCTGGTTGATAATGAATTGGTCTTTGACTTTAAGCGTATATTTAAGAATAAGCTTGTCACCGGGACTGAGGGTAACGGTGGGATTGAGGGTAATTATGAATTGGTCGGCTGTGCCAAAAAGTATGGATGCGCCTGAGGATTGCGTGACAGTATAGCTGGTGATCTGTGTTGTCGTCTGTCCGTCGGCAGAGATATGGGTTATCGTGAAGGCGCCCGGTGCAGTGGGGTCAAAATCAATGTTTCCGGGATTAGCTTGATTGACATAAGACCCCAGCGCGTAGTTATCCGTCAGTGTTTCGATCACGTCCGAGGCGCCGCTGCTTGCCGTGATAATGATACTGGCGTCCGTGGTGTGGGTCACCGTATTGTAAGCAGTTAAAGTTTTGCTGACCGTGATATCACCCGGCGTCGGCTTGATGATGATCTGCTGTTCAATGTCGCTGCCAAAATTGACATCGACCGACTGCTGGTCTCCGTCACCAGAATACACAAACGAGGCATTTGCCTGAATGGTAAAGTGGGAATTTTGATCATGAGACCAGAACAGCCACGCGGGCGAATCCTCCGTGGTGTAACTTGGATCAGGAGTAACCGTCACCACATTTCCAGCGATCGTAAACGTACCGATCTGATCGTGGCTGAGTGTCGAATCATAGATAGGCACATTTGACGTGGTGTCCATGACCGTCAGTTGCTGAGGAATCGTGTAGGTAAGCACGCCTGAACTGTTGACGCCAAATTGCATACCTCCCGGCACTGCATCGAAATTCATCTGTATGGAATAGTTGGTATCAGGCTCAACAGTAGGATCCCCTGTCACATTCCCCTCATTATCAACCGAGAAAATTGTGGCGTTACTCGCGTCTTTAAGAGTAAACATCGTGAGAAAATTGTTCAGATCCCACGCGTCGCCAGAAGCCGCCAGCCCTGTTTTGATCGACAGTGCGACCGTTACAAGAACCGCAATCGTCAGCAAAGGGACCAGAACTATTGTTGCTATTCTCCTGAGCCTGTCTTGCTCCAAAAACCTTTCAATAGCGAAATCGTCGACACGTTGCATGTTTCCCCCACCCATTCTTTAAGATTTTTCATAAGATTGGTCGCCCCCACAATGCAGCCTCTCACCCGACTTCACGTTACCGTAGGGATTCTAATTTGTCAACATAACCAAAAATTAATAATTGTTACGAAAAGCTTCTTGTTTGATCGGAGTTGGTGCGCCCAGAGGGAGTCGCGTGTCTTGGCTGCGTCAAGCCACGGAGACCTCGCTACGCTCGGCCCAAAACAGCCCACCGGGCTGTTTTGGAGGGCATAGCCCCTGCTCCACTGAAAACAAGCCACTGGCTTGTTTTCCGGGCGTTCCGCAGCCCATGGGTTCGACTCCGTTCAAGTTAATCGGAGTTGGTGCGCCCAGAGGGAGTCGAACCCCCGGCCTCAAGATTAGAAGTCTCGCGCTCTATCCTGCTGAGCTATGGGCGCACAAAAGATACCCGTGCAAACGTTAAGTCAAGTGCCATAAAAGCACTGGCTCTTAATAGATTATTACATACTGTATCTACATAAGCCACATGCGGCAGCCCGCTCCCCTCTGCCCCAAGAACAGTGATCACACTTTATTCGTTTTTAAAATCACGAAAAAATTACCCAGCACCTTGAAATAATTGCGGCTGAGTGCGCCCGAACGCGAAACTGCATATAACTTCGCCAAGTTCTTTTGGCTCAATTTTTCTCAGGCCACCTCCATAAACACGGCCCTCGCTAATGAGAGCGTCAGGAGATAATCTGTTCAACTCGTGCCACACTGTTTTTATCGGCGATGATTTATCACCGCAGAGTTCAGGAGCAGACTCTCGAGGATAAAGCATCAGGTAGGAGTTCGTCACAAGAGCCTTCGAGTGATTCAAAATGAATCGGAATGGCAGCTCAGAATCCTTCGTTCCTCTGCCCATATAAGTGCAGAGAATAGGTGCTGGCTCTCGTTGCTCCTGCTGATACCAGAACTTCTTAGACTTGCAGAGATATCTTTCTGAAACCGTGCCGACCCCTGTTGCCAGATAAGCATATAACTCAGGGTATAGCTCTTTTATCCGATGTTCAGGCAGGTCACAATTAACGAGAAAGAGTGGGCTTTCAATCAGCGGGTTACCATCTGTGTCCGCAAACACTTCGGTCGTATCCAGATAACGCGGACTCGGAAGAACCGGAGTGAGATAGTCATACTTCAAGCCATACTTCTCGATTTGCGGTTTATTCAAAATGAAGAAATTGTTGTCGCCGGTTGCTATACCGCGCTTGATAATAAAAGAGTCTTTCACTTTTGCATGTTTCGAGTCGTCGGAACGAACTTCCAATTCCGGAAAGCGAGTCCACTTCTTCTCGCGCTTCAAATCTGAACGCCTAACTGATTTGGAAAGCGCAGGAGCATCCAAAGTCCCGCCAAAAGAAAACTCCACTTCATAATCCTCGGGTGTGGTCTCTTTCGAAAACCATACAACAGCAGACGATACCAGAGCATCATCAAATTTGACTGCACGTGGATCGTAGCGATGAATCCTCAAGAGCTTCACGTGATTAAGAAGGTACTCTTTAACGGCGGCGCCATAGTTGACATCCATGAACTCGCTCGGTATCAGCCAACCAGATATTGCCCCGTCAGCAAGCCATTCATGGGCCAATAAAATGAAGTAGCAATACAAACCAGCAAGTCCGGAAAGGTTAATTCCTAAAGATTGCTTTATCTTTTTCTGCAGTATGGACTTTTTGCCGGCGTCAATATAATGATGACGCACATAGGGAGGATTGCTGATGAGAAGATTTGCTCGCAGTTGCATCGGAGTAGTGTCGGTAAAATCCTCATTCATTATCCGTAATGTATCGCCCCAGATACTCTCAGCAGCGCGAGCCACTTCCTGGTCTATTTCCAAGCCAACAGCGTTTTCAACCGTCTTAGCACCAGCTGTTGCAAGAAGAGCAGAATAGAAAGCGCCGGTGCCAACGGCTGGCTCAAGAAAGCGGATATTATCCTCGTGCACAAGAGAGACACCATATGACGCAAGCTCAGAGGCAAAGTCAAAAGGAGTAGCAAATTGTCCAAGCCTGCGGCGATAGTCAATACTGCGCGCAGAATCAAGCTTCAGCTGAGCGCTTTGACGACTTTGTTCGGCCGCGCTCGTCATATCCCAAACTGCTCCAGATCATCAATCCGATGCTCCCACACCCAGTCACAGCCTTCGGCTGCTTCGTAACCCAAATACCCTGAATCGAAATAGCCGCAAAGAAACAGGTTAAGCCCGGCAGTATCACCATAGGCATTCTTAAGGTTCGAAAGCTTATTAGCTTCCTCTTTGCGTCGCTTGTTAACATTGGCAAAATCACCAGCCGACTTAGCCTCGAAAAGAAGTGGAAAGGCTGCTGGATCGTCACCCCTACGTTTGATAACAATGTCAACAGGAATATTAACCGTAGCACCATCAATAAGCTTTCCAGGCACGTTAAGCCTGAACGAAAACTCACCCAGTTTTAAATCTTTAAAAGTGGCGCCAGATGGCAGAGAAGCTTGCTTGTATCCATGTTTCTCTAAGAATTCCTGTACCAGAGCAAGCTGGCGGCGCTCCTGCTCATTTCTGATTATAGGATTAGCGTCTGAGCCGCAAAGCCGATCGGCCACAACAGTTGATGCGCGCCAGATGTCCTCCTCGCTATACCCGCAATAATCTTCGAACCAAATGAAAATATCAGGGTCGATCATCTGCTGAATGATATCGACAATTTTGCTCAGACCTTTCTCCAATTCTGATTTCTTCATTCGCGGAGGCAACCTGGGCTGATCCTTATCTTCCATGCTGTTAATCAAAGACCTTGTAACACCTGCCAAGCCCGCAAGTCTATCGCGCGCAAGCGGCGGACAGGTAGACATACGTAAAATCGGAAGTATCTCAGGTCGTTCAAGCAGAGAGTTCACCGTAAGCGACGTTAGATTATCGGTGTATTTAAGCGCTTCAGTAACGCGTGATGTTGCTTGTGTTCGAACATTACGAAAGGTCTCTGGCGCAAACTCAAGAAACCACTTGTTATAGTAATCAGTGGAGGCGGCTATGTCGCTTTTCCATTTTTCCGGAGTGCAGTTATTTACGCCCATCGAGATGCTTGCCTTTCAACCAAGATTATCATGGCTCTATTATAGCGTGGCGCCCTGACATCCACTCTGGCTGCAAGATATTGATTGACGAGTTGGAGCCGTAGCAAGTGAGTTTTGTCGATATATCAGCAACGTCCACATCGATCATTTTATGATTTGAAAACCCTTCAAAGAAGTAACAATCGCCCGGTGATTTTCTGCTTAATACTCCTTGTGTTCTAAGAGAATTAGTTTTCCAGTCGAAATGTTGCCAACAAAAAGTGTCTGTGCAATTGGATTTTTATAAGGATCGGTATCATTCTGATCGTATGTTTCTTCTAAATAAACAATACTATTTCCCGCAATCCATCGGCCAGCAACGTTTCCTGTGAAGAATTTTGATGCCTCACCCGTATAATTATCAGCTTTTTCCCGCCCGTAAAAATTGAAATCATGCGTCGCTAAAAAGTAATCCACATAGCTGACATTTTCATACAGCTCTTTTCCCGTACCGTCGGTTTTAATTTTATAGTTTTTATAATCCCTACCGTCCATATAATAAATCCAGCCATTGCTTAATATTTCCTCCCATGCGCTCGGAATTAATATCTCAAACTCACCTCCGTTCATGGGCGCTTTAATATAGACATTTTTGCTAAAATCATCAAAATACAGGTGCTTGCCATCAGTAGATAAACAATCATATCGACCAGTATATAGAGTTTCTTTACCAGTTCCATCAGTTTTTATGCGACAAATATCAGTAGTATATGACCAATTATTATAATAAAGCCAATCACCAACAACATAGATTGATTGTGTGGTGTCGGATGTAATCTGTGTTTTTTCGCTTCCGTTCTTTTTAATCTTATAAATACCATTTACAGGATCAGATGTGTCGCCGATTTTTCTATAGTAAATCCAGTCACCTGATATGCAAATATGCGAGGACTGATCATCTGCAAGCACCCGCCTATTTGTACCATTGGCATTCACTTCTATTAATTGGTTTTCCCAAGAATAAACGATCACGTCGCCATCGCCGTCAGCAAGACCATTGTCCATCATGTTTCCAGATACTCCACCTACTCGAGGTTTAGCATCATTCATCAACTTT